>JBEIPV010000022.1:0-32477 GCA_040376855.1 Bacteriovorax sp. | reverse complement strand
TTGCATTAAAAGCAATTGATCGACAAGGGGCTATTTCACTAGACATTTTTCACTGTATAAGAGACATATTTGGGGCCCAATTTTATAAATATTTTACACGTAGAGGTAGTTCATGAAATGGATCGTTTTCGCCCTTATGGCCACAATGCTTACAAGTGCACTTGCTGCTGATTTTTCCAATGAGTCTGAAGCTGGTATCGCAGTAGCGTCTGGAAATACAAAGTCGAAAAACTATAACGTAAAACAGGCCAACGCCTACAAATTTGACGCAAACGTTTTAAAATTTGATGCAAGATTCCTTAATTCATACTCAAACAACGACGAAAGTGCGCGTTATATTTTCGGTGGCCTTCGCTATGAGCGCGAACTAAATGAGCGTTTTTCTCTATTCGTTGCACAAGGTTTCGAAAGTGATAAATTTGCAGGTTATCACCTACGTCACTCATCTGATATCGGTGTTAAGTACAACATTATTAAAGAAGAAACATTCTACTGGCTGGCTGAAGCCGGTTACCGCTATACAAATGAGAAACTAAATGATGGTTCTCATAAGTACAAAAATTCAGTTCGTGCTTATACAGAAACAGAAAAAAAATGGAACCCAGGTGTTTCGACAAAGTATTATCTTGAGTACCTTCCAAATGTTAAGGAAGGAAAAGACTACCAAATCAATACAGAACTTTCAGTTTCTGCCGCTCTTACAAGCATATTTTCAATTAAGAGTGCTTATCTGCTAAGATATGATCATCTACCAGCAGCTACTGCGACGACAAAAACTGATACGCTTCTTACAACAGCACTAGTTGCTAAATTTTAATTAGGAAAAATTCATGATTAAAGAAATGGAAGTACAAGAACTAAAATCAAAATTAGACAGTGGTGAAAAATTTTATTTCATCGACTGTCGTGAACTTGAAGAATGGGAAGCAGGCCACATAGATGGAGCGACTTTTCTTCCCCTGTCTGAGTTCCCGCAAAGATACGAATCAGTATTAACTGAGAAAGATGCAAAGATCGTTATTCAGTGTAGAAGTGGAAAACGCAGCATGAATGCCTGCATGTTTTTACTTTCAAAAGGGTATAGCGATTTAAACAATCTTGAAGGCGGAATTCTCGCTTGGACTGAAGCAGGCTACCCCGTTAATTAAGAGGACGACTATGTTAGATTTATTTTCTGACGAAAAAGATGACAACTATAAACCGACCATCACTGAGGAAGAACTCAGTGATGATCAAGTTCTAGTTGAACTCAAAAAAATAAAAGAAGAACTAAAAGACCGCGTTGTGGTTTTAGGTCACCATTATCAGCAAGACGACGTTGTCTCTTTTGCTGACATCACTGGTGACTCTCTTCAACTTGCTCGTGAAGCAGCTAAGCTCGACAAAGAGTACATTATTTTTTGTGGAGTGCATTTCATGGCCGAAACAGCCGACATGCTGACTGGACCGAGTCAAAAAGTTATTCTGCCGGATTTAAAAGCAGGATGCTCGATGGCCGATATGGCAAGAAGATCTGAAATCGATAAAGCATGGAACTTCATCCAAAAATCAACGACAGAAAAAGTTATCCCTGTAACGTACATCAACTGTGCGGCTACATTGAAAGCTTTTGTTGGAGATAACGGTGGAAGTATCTGTACTTCATCCAACGCAGAGAAAGTTATTTCATGGGCCTTAAATCAAGGCGAGAAACTTTTATTTTTCCCTGACCAACACTTAGGGCGTAACACTTGTTTTAAAATGGGAATCCCGTTAGAAGACATGGTGATCTACAATCCAAATATGTTGAACGGTGGTTTAACATCAGAACAAATCGCAAAAGCAAAAGTTATTCTATGGTACGGATTCTGCTCTGTTCACCAGGGATTCACTAAAGATCAAGTTTTAGCGATCAAGAAAAAAGACCCTGCAATGACAGTTATCGTTCACCCTGAATGTCCGTTTGATGTCGTTCAAGCTGCTGACGATAACGGGTCGACTTCATACATCATCGACAAAATTGAAAAGGCCCCTGCTGGAAGTAAATTCGCAGTAGGAACTGAAATCAATTTGGTTAACAGACTTGCTGCTTGGTTTCCTGATAAAACCATCGTTTCTCTTTCGCCATACCAGTGCCTATGCACGACTATGTATCGCGTAAGACCTCGTTGGTTACTTGCCAGTTTCCGTGCGATAAAAGACAATAATCCAATAAATATTATTAGTGTTCCAGAAGATATCGCGCGCTCTTCGATGAAGGCGCTGGATAGAATGCTCGCTATAAAATAGGTAACAACATGATTTACGCTGACTACAATGGAAGTGCTCCTCTTTGTTCACAAGTAAAAGAGTACCTGATCAAGAGAATGGAAAAAGGGCCTTTTGCTAACCCGAATGCCATCCACTATCTTGGTGCAAAAACTCTTATGGGAATGGAAAATGCCCGCTCTGTTTGCGCTAAAATTTTAGGTGCAGATTTTGAACAGGTTATTTTCAATTCAGGTGCAACAGAAGGAATCTCAACTGTTTTCCACAGTGTCTTAAATCGTGAAGTAAAAAAGAAAATCATTATCATCTCAGGAATCGAGCACTCGGCCATTATCAATACTGCAAATTACTACTCGCAAGAACGTGGATTTGAAGTAAAGGTATTACCAGTTAATGGTGACGGAGTTGTAGATGTAGAAGTTCTAAAACAATGGATCGGACAAAACAAAAATAACATCGCTCTTGTTTCGGTTATGGCCGCAAACAATGAAACTGGAGTTATCCAGCCGTACAAAGAAATCAGCTCTCAATGCGCTGATAACGCTATCCCATTTCTTTGCGATACAACTCAATTCATTGGAAAAACTCCTTTCAACTTTAAAGAATCAAATTTTGATTACGCTGTTACAAGTGGACATAAATTTGGTGCACTAACAGGAACCGGAATTCTTCTGGCAAAAAATCCAGAAAGCCTTACTCCCCTTATCATTGGTGGTGGACAGGAAAAAGGTCACCGTGGTGGAACTCAGAACTATTTAGGAAACGAGACAATGGCAGTAGCGTTGACTGCAATCAATGCAGCTTTCGTTAACTTCGAAGCTCTTTCTAAAAAACGTCTACAGTTCGAAGCTAGTATGAAAAAAGCTTTCCCTGCTGTCGTTATCCTTGGAGAAAATGCTCCACGTTTAGCAACAACAACTTATATTTCTTATCCGGGAATTCATGGGCAAGCAGTGCAGATTGAACTTGAGTCACAAGATATCTTCGTGACGACATCTTCAGCATGCTCAGACAATATGCCTGTTACATCTAAAGTGCTTAAAGCGATGGGTGTAAGCGATGATGTAGGCCGTGGTGTTGTAAGAATCAGTCTCTGTATGAACTCTCCTCACGAAAACTACGATCTATTAACAGACGCGCTTACAAAGGCGTATGCAAAATTGACTAAGGTTGCGAGCTTTTAATGATGAGAAATATTTTTATTGTAATCGCCATGACAGCAATGGTTCTTTTAGCTTCGTGCTCAAGCGCTCCTAAGAGAAACTCAGTGTCTATTGCAACAGCAAGCTCTGGGCTTGTAAAAAACAATAGTATCCCTTTCCCACTTTATTTAACTGATAAAATTGAATCAAGATTTGAAGTTGAAAAGAAGACGGCCAGCAATGTCTTCATCGTTCACACTGGTCACATTCTGGCCGCTTCGGCCACTAAAGCTAAAAACGAAGAAGCTCTAGCTTCTTTAGTTGGCAAAGGTATCGATGCTGTTAACCTGACAATTGAAGACTTCATTATTGCTGACTCTCAGGACATTTCTTTTGAAAAATACCCTCAGCAGTTTTTAAACAGCTCTGTCGTTGATCTTAACGAAGACAATTTCATTAAAAGAGCGAATATCAATCCTTATATTATTCATGATGGTGTAGCGCTTATTGGTCTGTCGGATAAAAAGATGGATAAAAAACTTTCAATGGAAAAATTTTTAGTAAGTGACTATGTCCTGGCCGTTTTGCGTGCAAGAAAATCGGCATTAAAAGATCCAAGCATTGAAAACAACCCGGAAAATCCACTGCGCTCATTTGTTATTGTCCACACTATCGGATCAGACATCAATGACGTTATGGAAAGACTTCCACCTAACTTCATTAACTCACTGGCAGATTAAGATTTTTTCCAGATTAGGTGTCGGCTCTAAATCATTTTGACAGATGCCGGCGTCTTCAGGATGAACCACTTTCACACCACGTGGACAAGCAGGTTCATTTTTCTCACCACAATGATTCTGTCCACAAAACTTTGATCCACCTTGTGGGCATTGAAAATCGACAACTTCGTACCAACCATAACGACATTGCTCGCAGCGGTTCTCTCCGACTGTTTCACAGTCTTTATTCACTTGCTGACATCTTATGGCCGTCCCTCGGGCAAAACGATCTGAGAGCTGTCCTAGGTACTTATTACTGGCAAAATCAAAACTGTCTTCGTTAAGTCTTAAAAGCCTAAGCCCCGAAACCAATCTCTTCTCAGTTAAAGGACGGTATTTTTCATGCACTAAACCTAATTCGATATTAGGAGTGGGGATAACAATTTCTGTTTTCTTTTTATTGTAATCAAAATTCATGATGATTTTGTAATTGGCCACGAGGATCTTGAAATTATCCACACCTTCTAAAACGGCCAGAGTGCTATCATCACTTGCGGAGTCAGGGCATTCCGTCTGATTTTTTATTTCCTGAACTTTTAAGAGCCCGATTTTTTCTTTATATGGGACCTGATAATAAAGGCAGTGTTTAACATCTGATAGCCCCCCACTACTTGGAACGGTAAGCTCCATCACTAATTGTTCAAACCCCGGTGGGCGGGTAATGACTTCATTATTGTATTTTAAATTCGCAGTCGACGTTGCATAAATCCACTCTTTTGTGAGTTTTAAATCAAATTCAGGCACACTCATCGCCTTTTGGTCTGAATTCATCACACACGAAGAAAATAATATTAAAAAAGGTAAAATGAATTTCATTGCATGACCTCTCTCATACAGCGAAAGCCTACTTTAAATTTATCAATGGCAACAAAAGGATTAAGTCCTCTAAAATCAAAATCTCTCAAATCAAACCCTTCTCCGTTCCAACCTGCGCGAAAGCCCAGCTTGTGCCACGAAGACTTTGAATCAAAATAAAACGAAGAAGCTTTTAAATTACTGTCTGGATCAATAGGATTTCTGAAAACTTCGAAAACTCCGCCCATTGAATCATGCAATCCTGCCCATGTTGGACTGGTTGAATTAAGCTGATACGTTTTTTTTGCCAGACAATCTTTTGAATAAATCAGATTGCAGTCTGACTTGTACTCACTGGCCTTTTTCGTCCAGTAATAAGGAGAACGTAAGTTTCTAGCAGGGATTTTTTCGTTTAAATCCATTGGTAAAAATGTGGCCGCATCAAAAAAGTGGGCCAGCATGACTTGTTTACCTTTAAATGAACAAAAATTTTCAATCTGAGAGTAATTTAAATCCACGGCCGGTAAAAATAAATCATTTCCCGACTTAGCTTTCAGTCCGCGGGTAAAATCCGGATTACCAAACTTGATCCAGTCATTCACTTCAGCATTTGTTACAAGGTGAAGATCTAGATAAAGGTGACGGTTAAAATTATCAAACCGGTAGTCCTCTCCGTCTTTTGGATTCACGGGTTCACCGTAAGCATAAGCTCTTTGCTCTAAATAAACTTCCTGGCATTGATCGGCCAGAAAAATATCCATGCGCTTTTTTGTTTTTAAATCTTCGATCGTAACAGTCACTCCAGGATCACGAAGACCAGTGTAAGAAGTATTAGATTTAGTCATATACCTGTAGGCCGAATTATCAAATTCTTCGAAGTTCACAAATTTATAACTAAGATTTTTAGAGAACATTGCATGACACTGAATAAGTAGTGGATTACATCTCAAAAGTGATTCATCAAACTTCGAAGTCACTCCAAGATGTTTAAGGCAGGCCGACTTTATCAGAGACCACTCTCTAGACTCCTCGCCTTCCGTCCAAAGCCTGTGAATCTCTGAAGAGTTTTCAAATAATTGCAGAAAAGCGGCCTTTTCCTGAACAAATTGATCGGGCTTTGCTGATATTTGATCCTTCTTATAAAAAAAAGTGATGCCTGCGCCAATAAAAAGAACGGCACAAACTAACACTGGAAGAATGAATCTTTTGTAATTTTTCATAAGAGATTACAATATAACTAACAATGCTCTCAAAGGAAATACACATATGAGCTACCAAGATTGGATTAATCAAGCTTCTGAACAACCTGATGCTACTTTAGAAACTTTATCGTATAGCGATTACATGCAAATCTTCGAAAAGAATCCTAAGTTGGAAAGCAGACCGACATTTGAATATATCCGCGATATGCTCAACCATTTCGGTGTAAATCCTGATGGTTCATTTAAATTATTTCAGATGAAACACCCGGACTCTCCTGCCGTTCAAGGACAAATCAAAGTTCAACAAGCACTTTATCAAAACCTGGTTAACTTCAGCGAAGAAGGTTTTAATAATAAATTTATTCTTTTAATCGGGCCTAATGGTTCTTCAAAATCTTCTATCGTTAATAAAATTATTAAAGGTATGGAAGAATACTCGGAAACTGAAAGCGGAAAACTTTTTAGCTTTAGCTGGATTTTCCCTTTAGATAATTACGTAAAAGGATCTCTGGGATTAAATAGCACGGTAAGAGAAAGCCATCATGGAAGTTATGCTTACCTTGAAGACAAAGAAATCTCGGCCATCATGCCTTCTGAGCTAAAAGATCATCCTCTACTTTTAGTACCAAAAGAATACAGACAAAAGCTTCTGGACGATGCACTTAAAGGTGATCCAAGACTGCTGGCCTCAGTTCGTAAATCTTATTTGTACCGTGGTGATCTTTCAAAAAGAAACCGCATGATCTACGACGCTCTTTTAAAAAACTACAAAGGAAAACACGCAGACGTTTTAAAACACATCCGAGTGGAAAGATTCCCAATCAGCAAACGTTATTCAACTGCAGCTGTAACCATTGAACCTCAAATCCACGTTGACGCTCGCATGCAGCAAATCACAATGGACAAGAGACTTCAAAGTCTTCCTCCAAGTTTGCAGTCACTAAACCTATTCTCACTTCAAGGTGAAGCTGTCTTAGCTAACCGCGGGGTTCTGGAATACTCTGACTTATTAAAGCGTCCACTTGATGCTTACAAATATCTTCTTATGACAATGGAAACAGGGTCTATCAATCTTCAGGGGATTTTAACTGAACTTGATATTTTCTTTATCGGTACTTCAAATGAAATTCACCTGGCCGCTTTTAAACAGCACCCGGATTTCAATTCTTTTAAAGGCCGCTTTAACTTCATCACTGTCCCTTACCTTCTTGATGTAAAACATGAAGAAAAAATTTACTCTGAACAAGTTGATGGAATTGGAGATCGTTCTCAATTTTCACCACATGCTCTTAATGCTCTTTGTTTTTTTGCCGTATTAACTCGCCTGCGCGTTTGTCAGACTAAAAACTACAACGACAAAAAGCTTGCTAATATTGCAACGAACTTAAATCCTCTGGAAAAAGCACTGTATCTTGCTGGAGTTGAGCTGCCGGAAAGACTGGATATCGAGTCTAAGCAAATCTTAAAACAAGGTTTTGAAGATATCTCGAATGAATATATTAATGACAGCTTATATGAAGGAAAATTTGGTTTATCACCAAGAGATGTAAAACATATTATTTACAGACTTTCTTCTCTTCATAAAAACGTTACGTTCGTTGAAGTTTTAGAATATCTACAGCACTTAATTCAAAAGAAGAGTGAATACGATTTCCTTAATATGGCCCCACAAGCGGACTACCATAACCCAGGACGCTTCATTGAATTAATTAAAGAGCACAATCTAAATATTTTTGATCGTGAACTAAGATCTGCACTAGGACTGGTTGATGACCGCTCTTACGAAGACTATATCCGCCGCTATATTGAGAACATCAATGCCTTAAACAAAGGTGAAAAAATCAAGAATACTGCTCTTGGTAAATATGTGGATCCGGATGATTTCTTTATTAAAGAATTCGAAGCTGCTATCGGTCTGAAAGAAGATTCAAAAACATACCGTTCACAGTTGTTATCAAAACTTGGGGCCTACTCTCTTGATAACCGTGGTAAGGCACTGGTTTACACTGACGTTTTCCCTGATTTAGTCAACAGTCTGCAAGAGTCATTTAGAAGCGAGCAAAAGAAAGTTATTCAAAACATTTCTCGCAATATGGTCTTTTTTGAAGCAGAGTATGCTAAAACGATGGAGCCGGGACAAAGCTCACCTTTATCTGACGAAAACAGAAAACAAATTAAATCTGTTCTAGCGAATCTTGAATCGCGCGTTGGATATACTGAAGGTGCCGCCATGTCTTTAGTGAAATTTCTTATTAAAGAACGCTATTAATTAAAAAGATTTTCTCATGACTGTTATTCATAAAATTTACCGTGATGATGTGTTTGAAGTCCGCCATATGGCGGACGAAGAACATGAAGGCATGAGACTCGATCAATTCCTGGGTGTTTATCTTGAATCATTCTCAAGAGAGATCATCAAAAAGAAAATCAAAGAAAAAGAAATTACCATTGTCGGGCGCCCTGGTGTTCATAAGCCATCGAGCCCGATTCATCACCGCGATGAAATCATTATCAGATTCTACAAAAGTAAGTTTGAGGATGAATACTGGAGAGGAAAAAAGCTTGAGCTTCAAACCGTTCCAGATGTCGTGTACGAAGATAAAGACCTGCTCGTTATTTCAAAACCTGCCTTCATGTCCACTCACCCGGCCGGAAGACACTTGTTTAACTGCGCGACAGTTTTTTTCGAAATGAAATACAACCATACAATTCACTCTCTTCATAGAATTGACCGCGAGACTTCTGGAATCCTGATGCTCGGTAAAAATCCGAAGATGGCAACAGAGATGATGGAGCGCTTTGAAGATGACGATGTTAAAAAATGTTATCTATTTATCGCTAGGATTCAACCTGATTATAAACATGAAGAGTACTTCGTGGCCAACGAACGCATGGGCAATCCAGATGAAGGATTAAAGCGTATTGTTGTCCAAACTTATCCAGAAAACTCCAACGAAGGAAAACACGCCCGTACTTTTTTCTACATCCTGGAAAAAAATGAAAAATACGTAATTGGTATCGCCTGCCCTCAAACTGGAAGGCAACACCAGATTAGAGTGCACGCACAAGCTCATGGCTTCCCATTAATTGGTGATAAACTTTATCTTGGAAGCTATGAGATGTTCCAGCGCTTCAAAGATATGCTGGCCACAGAAGAAGATCATGACTTAATGGAGTTACCAAGACATGCCTTGCATGCCATCGCATTAAAAATTCCTTACAAGAATGAAGAAAAACTCTTTATTACAAAAATTCCGACTGATTTAGCAGACTGGATTACACAGAATACCAAATTTAAAATCCCGGATCTGGAAGAAAAGATTCAATTAACAGTCAAAAAATACTACAATAGCTTCTAAATGAAGAAGCTTTTTATCCTATGCTCAATCATCTCGATATTCTTATCGCTGTCACTTATCAATAATTGTGACAAGGGTATGTTTTGTTGTGAAGAGCAACATGCTTCTGCTTCTCAGTGCACGACTTGTTCACCTCATGCTGAAACGGTTTATGACACAAAATCTCTTTTAACAAACCTTGTTTTAATCCCAACATTTTTGGGAGAAATATTTTTCTCACCTATCAACACTGATAGTATCAAGGTCATTGTCACCTTCGATCGGCCACCTGCATATACCATTTCATAACATTCTCTCTCTAACTAATTTCAAGGACTCCTATGAAATCTAAAGACCCTTTCACGCTGATTTATTTCGCGTGGATTATCAACATCGTCTCTCTTGCTGGATCAATGTATTTCAGCAACGTCATGATGCTGCCACCATGTGTGCTGTGTTGGTTTCAACGTATCTGTATTTTCCCAATGAGTTTTATCCTGGCGGTAGGATTCTTAAAGAAAGACAAAAACGTTCTCTGGTACGCCCTGCCTTTAGTTTGTATTGGATGGGTCATTTCTCTGTATCACAACCTTCTTTATTACAAGATTATCCAGGAGGCCATTTCGATGTGCACTAGCGGTGTTTCTTGTACCTCAAAGCAGATTGAATACTTTGGATTTATCACTATCCCGCTTATGGCCTACACAAGCCTGACTCTTACACTAATTTGTTTAATAATATTTTACAGAAATTCAAAAAAGGAATCGTAATGAAAAAAGACATGAAACTCGTCATCTTCCCTCTAATCGCTCTGGTTATTTTTGGAGGTCTTCTTGCCTTCTTCAATAAAAAAGACGCAGAAACAACAGAAGTAGCTCCTGCTGTTCCACAAGCGAATGTTCTTCGCACAGGGAACTACACAAAAGGTCCTGCGAATGCAAAAGTTACAGTTGTAGAATTCTTTGACCCTGAATGTGAAGGATGTGCAGCTTTCCACCCAATCCTTCAAAAAGTTCTTGCTGAGTATCCAAACGATGTTCAGTTAGTTGCTCGTTACATGTTATTCCACGGAAACTCTTACCCTGCAGCACTTGCTCTTGAAGGTGCAGGAAAACAAGGGAAGTACTGGGAGATGTACAATATTCTTCTTGAGAGACAAGGTGAATGGTCTCACCAGGATAAACCTGTAACGACGATCTTCGAAGGATTTGCTAAAGAACTTAAGTTAGACCTGGTTGAATTCAACAAGTCTTATGACGACTTAACTTTCAAGGCCGCTCTTGCTCAAGATGTATCGGAAGGTAAAATGTTAGGAGTTAAAGGAACACCAACTTTCTTCATCAATGGTCAGATCTTAATGAATCTTAGTTATAATGATTTAAAGAGTGCTATTGATAAAGAACTTGCTCGCTAATTTGGGATTTTATCAACGTGGAGAGAGAGTCTTCTCCACGTTGTTTCCTTCTCTGTCTTCACCGAAAGCATCATCAATTAAATTTCCACCAAATTGAACCAAACTGATCATTGCCAAAACAAAACCTGTTACTACAACAATAGTAAGCATGCTTACGCCTATGACGATATTTAATCGCATACGTTTATCAATGCTCAAAAACCTTTGGTACAAATAAGAAGCCGAACTTTTATATTCAATATCTTTATTTGATTGATGATAGCGATGATTAGAGTATTTCTTCATTTTCTTAGGTTAACTAAGAAGAAAAAAATTTAACAATCGAAAAACATGATCTATTACAGCGTTTTTTTCAAATGGTTCAAGACACCCCAAGGACCGACATTATCATCACCTGTAAGAATCGTCGTCGGTTTAAATTCCAGACGGTCCATCACTGCTGCGATGTTGGCCACTCCAACAGAATTTTTGAATGACTTAAACATGGTCTGATCATTGAGAGAGTCCCCAAAAAACATCCCGTCACTATCACTCATCTGCTTTAATTTCAGATAGTGTTGAACTGCTTTATATTTTGAAACCTCACCACACCAGAAGTTCAAATGAACATTGGAAGTTGAGAAATTGATCTTCTGATCACGAAGATAGTCTTCGATATGATGAAATAAGATTCCATCCTGAAGATCGTGAAGCTCAATGGCCCTGTCAGTTTTTCTTCCAAAGGAGTCCACTGACAATGGAACATTCGGAAATTTAGCTTTAAAGTTATCACAAAATTTTGCCAGACGATCGACATCGGCCTGAGAGATCAAACACTCTTCAGTGATAAACTTCCCATTCCTTGAAACCATCGCTCCCCCACCTTCAACGATCACGTCAGTTAAGTAAGGAAAGTGAGTTAAAAGAAAGTGCCCCCAAGATAATGAGCGGCCGGTAACAATTACGAGTGGAGTCTTTTTACTCTCCAGATAAGAGAGAACTTCAAAAAAAATGGGACTCAAACTTTCTTTGTAAGTTAGAGTCCCATCAAAATCAGAAAAAATAATTTTAGTCATGAAAGTTATTCGATTGGGTAACCAAAACCGAAGAACACTGCTGTGAAACTGTCTTTAAGACCAACAATCACTTCAGCGTTTGCAGTCACTGGCTTAGTTGTAATTAAGTATTCACTAGAGATAACACCAGAAATACCAAGATTGGCACTTAAAGTAGTCTCATATTGGTTTCTCTTTCCATCTAAACTGATCCCGTACGGAAGAGAAAGATATGGGAAAGCTTCGTTACCCCAGAAGCTGAATCCTTTAGACACAGATGGAGCGATCCCGATAATGTTTCTTCTTGTTCCGAACTCCTTAGAGTTTTCGATGAATGCTTTTAGCGATGTACGCGGTTGAATGTCGTAATCTGGAAATAATTCATAATCATAACCAGCAAATAAACGAGCTGAACGTTCACCACCAGAAATCCCAAGACCAGCATCAACTGATGAAACTTCATTTAGTTTTTGTGTATAACGGGCCTGAAGACCAAGGCCTCCACCGTCTGAAACGATTCCCGTAACTTCAGCAGAAAGAACTTTTTTATCCTGCTCTAAAGGGAATGTAGAAATACCCATTCCGTACCCAAATGCTGCACTTGATCCAAAACCTAGTGAAAGCGCTAGTGTTAGAAATGATAATCCTTTTAAATTCTTCATGTTTACCGTCCTCGATTCGCTGAATGTCATTACTTTTATTTAATAGCACAAAACCTAAAGAGTCAAAAACAAACCGGTAAAAACTATAGGAAGTACCAGATATAAGAACATTTTCATTGACTGAAAAGCGCTGTGCCCCTATAAATGTGCTTACGAAATATGGTGGCTGTAGTTCAGTCGGTAGAGCACTAGATTGTGATTCTAGGTGTCGTGGGTTCGAGCCCCATCAGCCACCCCATTCTTTTATAGATTGGTTTTCGTAACATTCATTTCGGTGACGACCTTCGCAAGAAGTAATCATATTAAAGCCCCGGGTTAACCTTCTGGGGCTTTTTTTTGTCTGAAATTCAAACACACATCTGTTATCTCAAAAAATATTTTGAATCAAGTTAAGGAAGTATTTGCATTAGATATTTTAAAATACAGTTGAAGCGATGATAAGAATGCAACCAGACCAAATAGAGAGAAAACGACAAAACCTAAGAACGTTGGATTACTCTGCATAGACCTTAATAGATCATTTAAATCAAGTGCAAGAATAATTTTCCTGATATCTAATTTAAAATCATCTGTTAACTTTTCACTCCAAAGAAAAAAACTAATACCTGAAAATAGGAAAAAAGTAGAAGTCGTAAAGTATAATCCCATTTTATTTCTGTGAGTTAAAAACTGCGTTAGCTCTTCTTGGGACTTTATTAAGTTTAGGTTTTCAAGACCATCTTCAGCGATCAATTGAGAGTTTTTTAAAAATTGGTCAAAGATGCTTTTCTTTGATTCTAATATTTTTTTAAAAATAGAAAAAATTGATAAGAATGCAAAAGAAAAAATGAATAAGGTCATTGTCGTAATGTGGAAGTCCCCCTTAATAAAGAAAAGTAATATAGATAAAAGACCGATAAAAAAGAAAAACACGCCAAACCAAATACTAAAAGATATGTCGGCCATACAATACTCAGGACCTTTGGACATAAGGACATAGACGTTGATTTTTTGACCGATTTTTTTACTGATAATATTAGAGCCTCCACCTGAAAAAAAGTAAGTTTTGCTCTCAAATTTATATTTGAAAATAGGACGATATAAAACTTGCTTTCTATTTACACCCTCTTCTCTTTGAAATGAAATATATTCTTCGATTGCATAGACACTGCCTTCGTATGGACGACCATGAAGACGGTAATAGGCTGCTAGATAAACAATCAACAATCCGATTAGTACAAAAACTAGACCTACTATGAAAAATAAGATCATTTTAAAAGTCCTTTTTTAATATTTTAGTCTGCCAGGTCTTTCCAAAATCTATACTTTCGACATGAAAGACCAAACCGTTTTTGAAAGCCTTTGAAGTCATTGAAAAAGAGATGACTCCTTTGTCGCTAGCATGAACATTTGAAAATATGATTTTATTTTTTATAAAATTCAAATAAAAGCAATTCATGTTACCTGTATCTTGGATACCTTGTTTTATTTCTTTAGTTTTATACTCTTGGCATTGCTTAAACTCGGGCGATTCATAGATTTTGAGTTCGTTGATTAAGAGAGCGATATTCCATGATGTGAATACCTGGCATCCAGTAAAAGATACATTAACACCAAATTCAGTAATTGAGACAATTGTCGAATTGCCAAAAAGGTAAAAATTTTTCTTAGCTTCCTCAGATAACTTTTGATGATCACATTTTATACTATCTCCCACCAAACAACTCATTGCCAAGGAGGGAACAGTATTCCATCCTTCTTCGATAAAAAGACTTTTTTGTTCCTTGAAATTGGTAGTTTGATTCGATCTACATGCAACCGAATAAGCATCTCCAGAATAATGAAGAGGCAGGTACTCATGGCGTGTTATTAACTTTAGCTCAATCATTTCATTTTTCAAAAAAGTTGTTTCGCCTAGTTTTTCATATTTAGGTCTGCCATAGCGGTAAAAAAGCACCGACATGATAACTATTCCAATAATAAAAAATTTGATGATTATTTTATTCAAGACTACTACTGCGAAATGAAGAATTATTAGTCATAACCATTAGTAAGATCTGGGTTAATAAAAACACCCTCGGGAAAAGGGGGTTTTAAGGTTTTTAAAATTTAAAACAAGTCTAGACTTGAGCTATAAAAAATTTATCACAAATTCAAATTTATTCAAGCGAGAGATTCAACCCTAATTACACTGGGCTAACCTTCTGGGTCTTTTATATTTTCAGGATGAAAAAATTCCGTATTTCAAACAACTCTATTGGCTTTTTTCGTTAATTAAATTCTGAAAAAAACTCTCTTTCCTTAACTGCAAAATGACTTTGTCGATTTTAGGAATAATATCTTTATGTTTTTGATTAACGTAGGGATAGAATTTGGATTCAGAAAGCGTGGCTGCAATCCGAACTTCTGGAGCTTCAATTTCCAATTTTCTCTGAAACAACTCTATAGGTAAAACATCAGTGCTCAAAACGAGATCAACCCTATTTAGTTTAAGCATACCTAAGCATTGTTTCACCTCGTGAACTGGATTTAGTTTTAATCGATGAGACTTTTTTTGTAGATTCTGTTCAATGTCCTTAAAGCCTAGCTTGTAACAAATCGATATATCCTTATCTAAAAGATCGCTCCATTTATTGATATGAATAAGTGATTTTTTCAAGACATAGGCATAGGTCTTGATCGTGTACATATATTCTTTGGTTTTTATCAAATGAGGATAATTCGTCAAATCAAGAGTCTCAAGTCGCGTATGCTCTATATCCATCTCTCCCTTATTGACAGATATCAAGCTTCGCTCGGCCGGTAAAACAGAAACTGTAAATTGATATCCTGAACGTGAGTCAATTTCAGCCCAAATTTTTGTTACAATACTTAAAGAAGAAGCATCGGCGAGAGATACACGGTAGGTATAAGGCACATTGTTTTTTTCTTTGGCAGTAATAGCATTACTGAAAAAACAAATGCTGAATAATAATATGGCCACTGTACTGATCTTAAGGGACTTAAACACTACAATCCTCATCTATTTTTTTAGTTAATTTATATTAACTAAAAAATCACTACAATTTTATTAAGTTTTTCATAATTTTCTTGTTTAAAAACTACTCTTCATAAAATCAATAAACCTTTTTTTAAGTGGTAAGGTTATTATAGATTTTCTACTACCAATAAATTTATTCTTTGATGAAATATGTAGGGTAACTCTCGTTGCCAACGCAATCTGCATTTCGATACAAATTGGAGAATTGTAGAGACTCAGAGGCGCTGCAAGTTCATATCGTATAAAGTAAGTGAAAGTTTAGAATTAAAATTTTTTCATCCATGGAAGGCGTGATAAAAGCACTCTTTTGTATATGATTGTCTTCACCATCATATGCCACCTCATTCTCATGAGAACCTTCTCAAGAAGCAATCATATAGAAAGCCCCGACACAGTCGAGGCAATTAGAATTTCTTTGTTTTAATGATCAGAAATTGATTCGATAATTAGTGGTTACTGATCGGAAGTACTGCCACTTCTTGCAAGATGAAGTGGCAGTCTTAATGACCTATTCTGCTTTGTAATGCTTGATCATTTTTTTCAGGACCTTAGTGTCTTGAATATGCCGGATCGCCCTGTTAATTTCGTCAACTTTCCAGTTTCCCATCTTTGATAGCATACACTGTGTACGGACCTCAGAAAATGGCATACTCCCAACTTCGAAAAGCTTACGTTTCTCGGGAAATTTATGAAAGTAGCCTTCAATTTCATATTGCGATGTAATAATTAAGTCGACTTCTTTTGAGTTCTCGAGAGCATTGAATTGTTCTTCAAGATTTGTCTTGTCGAGTCTATAAGATATTTTTTGATCGAATAATTGCTGGATTGAAGAGTAATTATAACCCAACATGAGAGCGATTGATTTTCCTTTGTAGTCATCAGGGATCTTAGATGGCATGGGTGATCCACGTCTCACTACTGGGTATTCAACCTGCTTCAAATTTGGAATCGACCATTCAAAATTTTTTGGATACTTTGTCCACTGTGGACTCATGAAACAAGTCATATCGGTCATTCCGTCGAGTAAAGCCTTTTCAATTCTTTTCCTTGGAAGAGGCACGTTCTCAACTTCGACTTTCAAGACTTTGCCGATCGCATTTGAGAGTTCAATCAAAATTCCAAGGTCTCCATTCACAGATTTAGTGATCACCAAGGGATACCCCATTGAGTCAATAAATCCAACGCGCAGTTTGCGTTTTCCTTCGACGGCATGGCCCGTTGAACAAAGAATAAGACCCAGCAAGCAAATTGCAAATTTAGATATCTGAAAATTCCACATATATACATGTCTCCGCTTTAGTTAAAGCACTACGGTCCCGTCTTTAGAATCATAACAAGAGTAATGGTTCATTCTCAAAACTTATTCATGAATTCTTTGCATTTCAATTCTGAAATATTCGACCAACAATTGCTCAGACCCGCACCAATAAAAAACCACTCATGGTAAGAGGGGTTTAAGCATTGAAAGTTCCCAAAGTCCTAACAAACCTGAACTTGGGAGGGAGAAGAAATTCTCCATCTTTTTTTTATCTAAAATCCTGCTACTCTTTTAAATAAGATAAATCAAAATATTGTTTATGGAGTAGTCATGCTAGGGGATTTCTTAATTCATATATTTCAAAAAATTTTTAAGAAAAATTCATCTGAAACCAAAACAAGCAATTCATTTAAAGTGAAGGTGCCTATATTAGATAGTTTTAACAAAGATTCGCATGAAATACAAAATAGTATAAAGGTTCCCACAATTGATAATCTTTTAGACTTTAGGGATAGACCTTATTCCCTAGGATTTGTTAATGACGAATATCTGGCGATTGGTAATTATTCCAATGAGGAATTGCTTAATGAGCCTGGATTAGCAACAACCAATAACGGTAATAGTGAAGTCTCTCATATCTCACTTGAAAAAGTATTAGATTTAACAAATGAGCATAATTTAGAATCATTAAATATCACAAAGGAAATTTTAGTTAACAAACCATATAATAAACATGGAATGACATCTCACATTGCACGCACGAATGGCTATCAAGGGATGATCGTCCCTTCACCTAGAATTCACAATGGAAAAATTTTAATTCTTTTTCAAAAAGCCAAAACATAGATTCATAAAAGTTTTATAATCCCAATCTATCCATTTCAGCTTTTTCATATTCACCATCTTCTGCTGGATAACGTAGATTTTTATTTCCTTTATCTTTAGCAAGTGCCCAGACAAGACTCTCTCCGGCCGGAATATTTTCTGGTTGCGACCTATAAATGGGATCATTGAAAGCTTCTGTAGCATCAATTACTTTCCAGCCCTTAGTCTTAAACATTTCAATTAAATCATCTAAAAACAGAGCAGTCGTAAGATTGTGATGAAGAAGCAGTGTATGCTTAATATCTTTTCCAAGAGTTTCTTTGGATAAATTTGAATAATATTGAGCGCGCTCCCACAAATGTTTCAAATAAAAGTCGCGATACTTTGTTTTGTCAAAATCTGGGTTAACTTTAAGTTTATCCAACATACGCTTATTAACATACCAGTCAGAAGCATCAATCGTAACCGCACCATTTTTATAATCATGAGAGAGTAGAAACTTACGTAATTGATCTCGCTTCTCTTTCGTCTCACCTTCTTTTAAATAAGGAAATCGGAAAAGCTTTTGAAAAATTTTAAAGTCTTTTAACTTGCCGTCGGCCAGAAGAATATCATTTGAGAAAACATTAAAGTCTGTCTTGGCATAACTGAAGTGATTCTCTGTGTGATTCCCAATGAGATGGCCTGCATTGCTCCACTTTCTAAGTCCATCCAAGGCCCCAGGAAGAGTTAGATACTTTGTGCTCACGAAACCAGCGGCTTTGATTTTGTGCTTATCTAGAGTTTTCAGAATTTCATTATTTCTTGCTTCGCCAGATAAAATTTGCTCATTGAAATTAAAGTCGTCGATGGTGATGGAGACTTCTGAACCATAGGAAGAAAGTGAAAATAAAAGAAAAATAAATGTAATAAGGAATTTTTTAATAATCATAATATTAATTATGTCATTGTGATATTGAGTAGACAATTCTTAAGGAATGTTTCGTCACTAATCTTTGACTGCTCATTCTTAATATTTCACCTGAGAAAGCAGGGATACTCAAAGCGTTAAGAGTGCTAAGACTATCTATCTTGATTTTAAAAATAATGCTAATCTTAACTATGTTAAAAAAGATTTTAATAATACTACTTTTACTACCAATCTCTTCCTCCATGGGAATAGAGCAAATAAAGTATGTCATTGCCTATAATGAAGCGAGCGCAACTTTAATTCCTCTGATCAAAGCAGCATACAACGAAATTGGGCTTAGGCCTGAATTCATTCTAGTACCTTCAGAGCGCGCAATCTTCGGTACGAATTCTGGAGCTTACGATGCTGATCTTGCTCGAGTTGAAGGGAGCCTGGAAAAATATCCTAATCTTGTCTTCACTAAAGAACCCTTAAAAAAAACAGAACTCTTTGCCTATGCTTTAAAGGGAGCGAAATTTACAATTAGCAATACTGACGATATTAAAAAACACAGTGTGGGCCTAGTGAGAGGTTCAAAACTTCCAGAAATCTTTGTAGAGACAGAAAATATTAAAGTCGAAAAGGCCAATTCTATTCAAATTTTTTATTCAATGTTTGAGCTTAAGCGATTTGAAATAGCTCTGGTTACTAACACTCAGCTCCTCACAGATCTAGGTCATATGAATAAAATCGCCACGAGAGTTGGGCCGGTACTAAAATCTTCACGCTCGTTTCATGTCTTGAACAAAAGACATCAAGACCTTATTCCGAAGCTTGACTCAGCATTGAGGAAAATTAAATCAACTAGACGATTTGGGGTAGAGGGAAAAAAAACAGGTTCTTAAGAGGAGCTACTGCTTTATCCAAACCTCCCCTGATCTAACACACCAAGCCTATTTTTCAACGTTAAGCTTTTCAAGATTTTTTAAAATGAAAGATATATCATAAAAATAGTCTCGTAACTGAGCTAGACTCTAGCTTGTGAATTGAAACAACTGGACATAAAACTTAATGAAAAAATTTTTTCTACTCTTTGTACTCTCCTTAATTTTTTCTTGTAAAAAGCAGATCGTAACACCTGTACGAGGTGATATTGTCGAAGCTGTTTATGGCCTAGGGACAGTGAAGTCGGAAGAAAATTTTTCAGCAAAGGCCGCAGTCACTAGCTCAGTAGACGAATTTTTTGTAAGCGAAGGCCAGGATATTAAAAAAGGCCAAAAATTATTAAAGACTGATCAAGGTGCTCTTATTCGCTCACCTTTTAATGGCAGAGTCGCAGACATACCTTTTTCCATTAAAGAAAATATTTTTCCACAAACCACCATTTTATCTGTTGTTAATTTAAAAAAACTTTACCTGACTGTTTCTTTAGAGCAGCAAGCTATCATGAGAATTCGTCCCAATTTAAATGCTGAAGTTAGTTTTGAATTTTTTCGTAATAAAAAACTTCCAGGAAAAATCACTTCCATTTTTACGGCCTCTGATCAGTTCATAGCAAAAGTGGAGCTACTTGAATGGCCGGAAGGTGTTTTACCTGGAATGACTGCAGACGTGGCCATAGAAATAGCTCGCAAAAAAGATGCACTCTTAATTCCCACTCCTTCCATTGTAAACGGGAATATCATCATCAAACGTCACGGCAAAAAAATGAAGTTTCCTGTTCAGGTTGGTTTATCTGATCTTGAAAAAACTGAGATACTTTCTCCAAAACTTGAACTAGATGATGAATTAATTTTACCATGATGTTTTTAAGCCTAAAGCACTTATTCAGCCGAAAAAAGCAAAGTCTACTTATACTTTTGGGCATCATCATTGGAACCGCTGCCTATGTTGCCATTTCAGGTATGATGCTAGGTTTTCAAACCAAGCTCATGGACCAACTGGTGAACAATGATGCCCATATTCGAATATCGGCAAGGGAAGAATTGTTAACGGCCAAAGCTCTCAATAGCTTCAATGAAGCTGCTCACGTCTTTTGGGCCATCCCCCCTTCTGGAAGAAAGGACTCGGCCAAAATTGAATATCCTATTGGATGGTTTAACAAGCTAGACGCAGACCCTGACGTTGTGGCCTTTGCTCCACAAGTAAATTTAAATGTTATTTTTAATCGTGCTCGAGTGACTCAATCTGGACGTTTAATAGGAGCAGATCCTGGAAAACAAGAAAAGATAAGTAACATCGAACAATACATGATCGCTGGTAAATTTAAAGACATTGGGAATTCAGGCAATCACATCGTTATTGGAAAACAGTTACTAGAAAAAATTGGAGCACGACTATCTGAAACAATTCTAATTTCTTCAGGCAAAGGCTCTCCTCAACCTTTTAAGGTTGTAGGTATTTTTGAAACTGGTTCACGAAATATTGATGAAGGAACGGCTTTTTCCTCTTTAACTGACACCCAAAAATTGAGAGGAACTCCAAGCGAGATAACTGACATTGCAGTTAAAATCCTAGATCCAAACAAGGCCGAAGAAAAGGCCATGCAATGGAGAAGCAGTACTAATGAAAAAGTCCTTGCGTGGCAAGAATCATACGCAAGCATACTATCAGTTTTTAAAACACAAGATATTGTCAGAAATTCTATGACCATTTCCATTATCATAGTGGCCAGTTTTGGTATTTATAATATCTTATCTATTCTAGTAACCCAGAAAAAAAGAGATATCGCCATTTTAAGATCTATGGGATTTACACCATCAGATATCATCAAATTATTTTTTAATCAGGGCCTGATTCTTGGGGTAGTTGGTGGAATATCTGGGTTATTTCTTGGGATTTTCATTTGCTGGTTAATGGGACAAATTGAAATTGCCCCAGGAAGAATTGGATCCAGTAGTGGAAAGATGATTATCTCTTATGATTACCTAATCTATGTAAAAGCATTTTTGATTGCTTTATGTGCGACTTTATTTTCATCTATTTTACCAGCTCGCGCTGCTGGCAAACTTGAGCCCATGGATATTATCCGCTCTGGAGGTCAGTAATGATCCAGGCCCATTCGATCTTTAAGAGATTTGAACAGACAAGTGATCCCGTCATTAAGGGAGTTGAATTAACAATTAATGATGGTGATTTTATTTCAATGATGGGTCGATCTGGCTCGGGGAAATCTACACTTTTATACTTACTCTCCACCCTGGATCGTACTTTTGATGGAAGTGTTTTATATGATGGTCTAGATATAAAACAAATGGATGTAAAAAAAATCCATGAATTAAGAAATAAAGATATCGGTTTTGTTTTTCAGTTCCATTACTTACTTAACGAACTATCTGCTCTTGATAATATTCTTTTGCCTGCTAGAAAAACAAATCAAATGGCCCAAAAAGAATCTTTTGCGAGAGAATTACTCTCACAGATTGGCCTGGCCGAAAAAGCAGATCGCTTACCTTCAAACTTATCCGGAGGAGAGCAACAAAGAGTGGCCATCGCAAGGGCACTGATCATGCAACCTAAATATTTATTTGCTGATGAACCTACTGGAAACTTAGACAGTATCAATGGAAATATGATTTTAGACTTATTTGAAAAGTTTAATCAAAAATATGGCACGACAATCGTATACGTCACTCACGACAAAGAATTTGGTGAAAGAGCATTAAAGAAAATCACACTTGTCGATGGAGTGATCGCGACCTGAGTACAATTTTATAGAATCCCTTGGTCTTTTTGGTCTATAACCCTTTGTGCTTCCATCTAAATTTTGTCTTGAACACTTAAATCTTGTAATCCCGGCAGGTCTTGTTTGAAGATGCTTAAGATGACCTAAGTTATTGGCCCTCTTTCTCCAGCGCTGAAAATCCTTCAAATCTAAAATCATCCTCATGCATTTTACTGCTTCATTTGGATTGAGATTAAACTGCTCATGAATAGCTTCAAATGGAGTCCTATCTTCCCAGCACATACGGATAAATCGATCTCGCTGTTCCTGGGAAAAGGACTCTAAAGTGGTTTTTATTTTATTTTTCATCAACTCTTGTTTGCAAGCTTAGTTAAAAACAGAGTCCTGCATTTTACCTGTTGGAAATCCAAGTTTTTTAGCGAAATCTTTGTATTCAATAAAAACTTCAGGGTCTATTCCAGGAGTTCTCGATAAAATCCAAAGAGACTTTCTATCAGTTGATCCCACTAGAACAGTATCATACCCTTCGCTCAATTTAATAATGACATACTCACCTTTCACATGGAAAAGTTTTGTAAAGAAATTATTAAAAGTAACTTCTAGGCGAGCATTCGTTTTAGCATCAACAACAACGGCCTTTCCTTTAATGTCCGTTGTTTTTCCATTGTCCTTAATACATGTATTGAGAACACTTATCGAATTTTCTGTCAAAATTTTATATTCTGCTGTCTGAGCAACACATGATCTTGTAAAAAACTGAGGGAGTGCACTAACGGCATACCACTTACCAATGTATTGTCCAATATCAACATAACTTGCTGTCGGAAGTGGTGAATGAGTTTTAGCATGAACTGTTACAGAGAAGGAAAAAAGTAAGCTCATTAAAAGTATTTTCATATTACCTCCAAAATATCGTTTAACTACTCATATCTATGAACGGTCATGTTAGACAACTAGACAAAGCTTAGAAAGGCCATCTAGGCCCCCTTTAATTTTTCATCTGAAATGTTAACTAGCGTGAATTCATTGGACATTATTTTATTATCATCAACTTGAATACTGGCCTTAAAACGAAAAGAGTTTTCTATGACTTGAAGCAATTCAACTTTTATAGACAAAATATCCTGAGGGCGAGCAAAACTTTTATATTTGGCATGATGAATAGCGCGAAGGACACCTAAGGCATGCCCCTGAGTTTTATCGGAGTCATAATCAGGTACAGGTGAGTAATATTCGGCAATCAAAAGACCGGCCGCTTGAGTTGTCATTTCCTGCATCATGGCCCCTGGAACAACAGGAGCCCCTGGAAAATGCCCTTGTAGGTAATAATCTTCAATAGTGGGGACACTTCTCGCATGAATCATCATATTTGAATGCTCTATCACTTCATCAATTAGTAAATATGGTTTTCGATGGTGAAGTCTTTTAGATATATTGATAGTCATTCTTTCCCCTGAAAAATAGATTTCTTTCATAAAATCAATATAGATTAGGGGGTCAAAAATAACAATTAGACATGGCCTAGAGAGAGATATTAGGCACTAATAAGTCTTCGAGAAAAAAAGCAGCGAGCTCTGAGCGCCCCGAAAGACCAGACTTAGAATAGATAGCTGCAGATTGAGCTCTCGCTGTTTTTTCCGTAGTTTTTCTAACGAGTGCAATATCTTTTAGACTGAGTCCTTTCAAAAGAAGAAAGGCCACTTCTTTCTCTGCAGAGGATAGATTCCAAGTTGTAAGTTGATGGTCAATGGCCTGACTTAATCCTTCAACATAGTTCCTTGACTGTTCTCTCCATTTTTCAGCTTCTACTTTAAAATTAGAAAATTTTTCTCTCTCATCTTTTAACTCTTGCTTAGTTTCAATTGAATTTCGTAAAACAATAAAAATACCGATGACGGCCATTAGCCCCATCAGTCCCTCTGTCATCAAGTGCCAATACGTGGTCCCTTCTTTATAATCAGAAACCAGATCAAAGATAACCATAATTAAAATTGTAGATAAAATTAAAACAAAAAACTTTTTCTCTTTATTGTTCATTCGTTATTATACCTTTACTTATTCTCGTAAAATTCATCTTGCTCTCCATCGCCAAGTTGGAGGGATTTATTAAAAATCGTAAGATTTTGTGCTGATCTGTCATAATGATTATTTAAATATATAACAAAGCTCAAAAACAAAATAAAAAAGATGGCACCAACACCTGCATAGGAATGAGGAATTTCGGAATCACTCACATCGCTAGTTTTTTTACGCCCTGTCAGCATACTCCATCCAATTCCATCATGATAACGAAAGTTATGAAGGATAATGCCACTTACATGTAATATAGCAGTAACAACAAAAGCATTAGCAAGAAGTTCATGAATCTCTTCAAAAATTTCTTTATATATTTTTGTAGTCATTAAATAACCAGTAGCAGCCAGACCAAGGGCCAGAAGCATCATGATAATTGCTACCCAACTAGAGGCCGGATTGTGAGCTGTATTGATGTTTTTTTTGGGGTTCAGAACATCTCTTAAGTAATTGATCAAGTCCATTGGTCTTAAAGAAAAAGAAGAAAACTTCGCATTGCGACTTCCTGCAATTCCCCACACTATTCTCAAAATCACAATGAATGCCATGCTGAATCCTAAAAGCATGTGATAGGGATAAAGTATTGATTCATCATCAAGGGTTTTTGCAATGAAAAATGCAACGATAAACATACCTGCAAATAGCCAATGAAAAATTCTGGTAGGCCAATCATATACTAAAGTTTTTTCCATAAAAATCTCCGGCTAGTTAATCATCACCATAGTTTTCCATATATGCGTCCAAATATCATGGGGCATTTGACCTAACACTGCTGTTTTATGAAAAATAGATCATCTGTGGGATTCTCTTATTTGAAAAAAATACTAATCTCTAGGGGTGAAGAACAACTCTTCACTTATTTAACATAACTGGAGCTTGGTATGAAAAAAGTATTAGTCGTAGCTGTCATGATGTCATTAAGTTTTGTGGCACACGCAAAGAAAAATTGCACTGATCAAACTAAAGATAAGTGGATGTCAGAAAGTGACTTTAAGAAGAAAGTAGAAGCAGATGGTTATAAAATCCGTAAATTTAAACAACCTGGAACTTGTTATGAGATTTATGGGACTAACAAAGAAGGAAAAGAAGTTGAGATCTACTTTAACCCAGTTGATGCCAGCATCGTTAAATCTAAATAACTTAGACGTAAGCCTTGATGTATGTTTGCTAGTGCAAGCATACATCATGCGTCCTGATAGGACAAAAACACCTCTTTAAAAACACCACTCACATCTAAATCGTGAGGGATATCTTGAAGAGTTAAATAAAGTGTTACCAGATTGGCTCCCAGGACTGCAAATTCAGGATTGAGTGGAATGTCTTCTTTAAGAAAATAGGAGAAAATCACATTAAAAGACTCTTGTAAGTTTTCAAGGGAAAATTTTACAGGCTCCGCTCTCCCCTCACCAAAGTGCTTATAAAAAAGATCTTTCATATCTTCCTTTTGTCTTTCGCTCATTGACTCGCTAATCATTCCTAGCAGGATTAACCCTTTCTCAAACTTTTTAACATCATCAAAGTAAAATCCCTCATAAAGAGAGCATGTTCCTTCAAGAAAAGGCTGAGAAAAAGAATAGTGAAGCTTTGAAGGGACCCAATAAAAAAAATCTGACGACGAAAAAGCGGAACTTCTTAAATCAATGTGAACGCCAATTCTTTTTTCAAAAAATTGAGAAAAATATATTTTTAAAACTTTTTCACCATCTTCTTTTGTAGATAAAGGTTTATGAGCTAAAGGAAATTCTTTAACTAGTTTAACATCATCAAATCTCCAGTTTTTAATCCGAGATTGATAAGTACTTTCATAAGATTGTTTATCAAAAATAGACTTAGTAACAATCGTACCAATTTTTAAAGTTTCCTTTATAGATAAAAGTTTGAAGGCCTTTTGTGGAAGCAATTTCAAAATGTCTTTGTCCATATTTCCCCTACAGTTTCTTACGGATAAGAAATTTACCAAATGACCTCATAACCAAAAGATGAAAAATGGCCTGAGTGTATTTATAGATAAACCACGGGATGCTAGGAATATAATCATGTATTGCAATGATCTTATAAAGGCCTTGATAAATATTACGAAACTCTAGACGAGCTCTGGTGCTTTTACCAACCAGCAGGCCTGAGCGTATATAATAGAGTTCTCTATCTGAGAAGCTTCTTGCGGAAGAATGTTCAAAAACGAGTAATGGACGCTTCAAAAAAATTAATCTTACATTATAAAAGGCTCCATCTTTTTCAACGCTGAGAAGAGGTCTGAGAAATCCTCCAAGCCATTTGAAATATAAATCCACTACTCCCTTAACTTCTGATCTAAAAAGAGTTGTAACCCTTTGAACCGAGCGAACAGACAGATCATTATCTAATCCATGATATTTATAAGCAGTAGGATTTTCTCCTGATTTTCTTTCTTGGATTGAGCGATCGATTGCATCACTGAAACTTATAGGTGTAATAAAATTTAATTCCTGAGGCCTTGGTGAAAGTGGGATCATATGTGTCTTAAGACTATCAACCAAAGGATAAACTAAATCTTTAGGTGCTCCTGTTATGAGGCGTACCCACAATTTGGACAGTTGGGGGGAAACAAAGGGAACTGGTAAAAATATATGTTTCTTATGAAGTTTTATCGATAGATGCTTCATCATCTCTTCATAAGACAAAGGATCAGGCCCACATAAATCAAGACAGCTAGTAGTCGACAATGGGCCATTTTCGATACAATGTTTTATGATTGCGACAACATCCCATACAGCAACTGGATAAGAAAGTGTTGAAGTCCAATAAGGACAAACCATGATAGGTAGACGTTGAACGAGACGAAGCATCATCTCAAACGATGAGCCTCCTGGCCCTATAATCAACCCTGCTCGTAAACTGGTTGTAGGAATCCCCGAGGACTTCAAGATATTTTCTACTTCTAATCGACTTTGCAAATGTTCGCTCAGAAGAGCATCCGGTGGAATAATCCCGCTTAAATAGATAATGTGCTTAACCTTTGCAAGCTTGGCCGCCCTGGAAAAATTGTCGGCCAAAATCATATCAAAATCGCGAAAGCTCCCTTGGGTTAAGCGAGCAGAAGGAAGCATAGAATGAACCAAATAAACAGCGACGTCAGCCCCACTTAATGTCCTTTCAATGTCTAAAAGTGAAAATAAGTCACATTGAACCCATTGGACTCCATCATCTGACTTTCGCGTACGTCTGGAAATACCAACAATCTCATGGTCCTTATTCAGAACATTTAATAATTGTTTTCCTACGAAGCCAGAAGCACCTGCGATGACTATTTTCATTTATCATCCTCTATTAAAAAGTTACATAAGGCCTCTGAAGATCTTATGGATCCAAGTAAGCTGCTTCCACCGAAAGCGTCACCTATCAAATATAATTTAGGAGCTAATTCTAAAAAAAGATTTTTAGTTTGAGTTTGTGGTTGGCAATAGCGCCATTTTTTTAATTCTGCATTCTTAATTTTTGCATTGGGATAATCACTTTGAAAAAGCTTTAGAATTTTTTCTAATATATATTCGTCTGATTTTTCAAATTCACTTTCAGAAAATGATGATGACATGGTGATCGTTAAAGCAGGGATTTCGCTTACACCTTTTTTCTTTTGATCACTAATTGAGAAAAAATGACCTGTGTTGAATTCTAAATAACCATTAGGATCTATAGAAAATTCCTCTTCTAATGTCACTAATCCAATCAAGGCCTTGCTGTAAGTTATTTTTTTTATTTCTGATAAAACGTTCGTATCTAAAAGATTTTGATTCGCAACCTCTTCGACTAGTTTAACGGTCTGAGGTGTCGGTGATGAAATAATAAGGTTATGACAAAACCACTCTTCATCTTTATTAGATACTAATTTCCACAAATTATTTTCATAACGAATTGTTCGAATTTCTTTTTCTAAAGAGATCTCCAAATTCGTTATCATTGACTTGGCCAAAGCAGTCATCCCAGTATTTGAACACCAATGATCTCCTTTTGCTGAAACAAACCACTGATGATTAATTCCCTTTTGCTTCCACTCTTGGTGAAGATCAGTAATGTCATTTTTTAGCCTATAAAATTGAGCTCCATGATCAAAACGAGTGTCTAGAGTTCTTCGAGTGGCCATGCGTCCACCAACTCCACGCGATTTCTCAAGAATCTGAACGCTGCCAAGATCCAAGTCTTTTATTTTCCTAGCAGTATTTAATCCGCTTATCCCGGCACCAATAATAATAAATTTTTTAATCATATTTTTTTACAACGACAAAGAGAGATGTTACTAAATTTAAATGACACACTATTTTTTCTTCAAAATTCATTTTAGTTTGACCTTATATATGACTGGCATTATTTGGCTTATCCAAGTCATTCATTATCCCCTCTTTAAATTAGTGGGAGAGCACACTTTCAACAACTATCACAAAGTTCATACTCAAAAGACATCTCTCGTTATTGCCATTCCAATGTTGCTAGAAATATTAACAGGACTGTACTTAATCGTTGGCGATGAAGCCTATAGAAATAATTTTATATTTATAACTGCTTTCATCCTTCTTATTTTTATCTGGGTTTCAACTTTTTTTATTAGTGTCCCTAAGCATAATATTCTTTCTAAAGGATTTAATGATCTAGAAGTGAATGCATTAATTAAAACAAACTGGATTCGCACAATTGCCTGGTCAGTAAGGGCAATTTGCCTTTTTTATCTACTCAACTAAGAATTCAAATTCAACCTTAGTGTTGACTGAATTAATAATCATACACTGAGTCTTAGTTTTTTCCATCATCATTAATCCACGATCTTTATTTGTACACCCAAGCAACTTGATTTTGATGAGGATGCTCTCCATCCACAATGCTTTGCGATCACCTTTAGCAACGGTCAAGGTGGCCTCTCCATTAATGGATTCATATTGAAGTTTTGATTTTTCTGCAATGTACTTAAAAGTTGCAAAATAGCAGTTCATTAAACTTAAAGCATAAAGATCTTCCGGTGAATAAGTGCCTCCTGGGCCTTCAAACTCAACGGGAATGGCCATAACCATGTCATCACAGGTCTTATCTTTTAGCCGATTGACCCAGCTAGCTGCAATTCCTGAAGGGCCTATAGATTCAACTGTAAATTTTTTTGTAATATCATTCATAAAATAAATATGGATGAAGTTTTGGAAAATAACAATTAGACATAGCTTAGAGAAACGCAATCAAGGTCTTGGCAAGCATTTGATCATTTTAAAGCCCCAGGTTAGCCTTCTGGGACTTTTTTGTTCATAATTTTATAACGGATGTCCGGCAAACTGTTTGGCAGTATCACATATTTCATACCACTTTGGTTTTTCAGACACAAATTCGTGAAAAGTAATTTCTAATGGGATGTCACTATCGATTGCATTTGCCGGTATTGGAAACATTTCATCATCTGATGCAAGTTCTCCTAGTGCCGTTCCACAATTGATACAAAAATTTCTATTGTATTTATAACCTTCTTCAGGAAGATAAGTGGCTATCAATTCTTTTCCTGAATGAATAACTAATGAGCCTTTTTTAATTAATAAAATTGTGCTCGCACCAACCTTTCTGCATCTTGTGCAATGGCATGTTCCCATCACTACCGGCTGATCAGTAATTTCAAAAGTTATCTTTTTGCAGCAACAGCTTCCCTTTAACATGATTGACTCCTCTTATGTTTTTGTTGATTATAAACTATGCCATTGTGTCAAGGTAAAGGGTAAGTATGAAAATAAATGAAGTTGTGAAATTAACTAATGTTTCAGCACGATCGATTAGATATTACGAGCAGATGGGTTTAATCAAATCCCAAAGAAAAACTAATAACTATAGAGTTTATAAGCAAGCTGACATTAAAGTTATTGAAAAAATTCAACTCTTTATTTTAGCCGGTGTTCCCCTGAAAAGAATTAAATACATTGTTCCTTGCACGCTACATACTGATCAGGTGTTAATGTGTAGAGAACTTGAGGCGATGTTTTTTGAAGAAGTTGAGAATATAGAACATAGGATTAATTCTCTAAAAAAAAGTAAAAAGATTTTACTCGAAATCATCAAAAACAGGAAAATAGTAGAAGATTAAAGTGTTGGTTTTTTTATTAGGAAAAAGAGTGAGAAAGACGTTTAATATTTTTATTTTTATTTTTGCTATATTCTCTTCCGTTCTTTTTGCGGAAGAAAATAAGGTAATCATTAGTGTTCCTGAAGAATGGTCAACTAGTCTTATATCCATTAAAGAGCTATTGAAAGAATCCTATAGCGATATTGGCTATACGGTCAGCTTCGTTGAACTACCTCTTTCACGCAGCATAATTGAATTAATTAACGGTAAAATAGATGGTGAACTTTTAAATTCACAAGCTATCGGACAAAAATATGGCTTAACGATCGTAACGCCTCCTTATTTTACCGTAAAAACTTATGCATATTATTTAAGAGAAAAATTTAAAAAAGTTCCTACTATCGATGAAATCAAAAAAGGAAGAATTGGTTATCTGCGTGGTTTTGTAGCGGCAGACAATTTTTTCAGCAACACCCAATCTCCAACAATCGTTAATAATGATAAACAGCTATTTTCTCTCTTGAATAAAAATAGAGTTGATTTTGTGATTTCAATAACTCCTTCCTTCGCAACAAAAGAAAAAAACTTTGGAAGAGTGCTGTTATTTGAAATCTCTAATCATCATATTTTATCAAAAAAGAATAGCGAATTGGCCAAAAAGATTGGACCTTCTTTGAAAAAGAATCTGGTCAAGAAAAAGTATGATCATTTACAAGAACAGGTTAGAGACTTGATTCTCAAAAAATCTGAACAAAGTGGTTTCTAATCACGACTTACGAGAAATTCTCTTTTTCAAATCAAGAATTAATAAAATTCCCTGAGACCTTCATAAAGATAAAATAAAATCATTTCAGCACGATTTACAACAATACAAGAATGAGAATATCTATAAGTATCAAAAAATTCATCACGAGATGAGGAAATATGGAACTTATAGTGCAAAAGTTTGGAGGAGCAACTCTTTCAGACATCTCAAAAATTAAACTTGTAGCCGCACGTATTAATGAATTAAAACAAACCCAAAAAAATATAATCGTTATTGTTAGCGCCATGGGAAAAACCACCGACTCTTTAATATGGCAATCGTATGATCTTTCCCAGCATCCAAACCAAAGAGAAATGGATGTTCTATTAAGCACTGGCGAAATTATATCCAGTGCTCTTTTAGCAATTGCACTTAATGATATTGGATGTCCTGCTATTAGTTTTAATGGAACACAGGCCGGAATTATGACGGATGGAAACCATTCAAATGCAGCAATTCAATACATTGATAGTAAAAGAATTGATCATTCCCTCAGTGAAGGGAAAGTGATTGTGCTTGCCGGTTTTCAAGGTGTGGCCTTAGATGGAGATACTACGACTCTAGGTAGAGGTGGATCAGACACTACTGCAATGGCAATCGCTGCACATTTTCGGGCAGAACGTTGTGAAATATTAAAAGACTTTCCCGCAATTTATTCTGCTGATCCACAAGTGATAAAAGAGGCCATTCCCCTGCATAATATTAGTTATGATCAATTACTTGAAATGACTTTTTGGGGAGCAAATGTATTGCAATATCGCTCAGTGGAAATAGCAAAAAATAATAATGTGCCATTGTATGTGGGACCAGCTCACACTAAACAGAATGGTACCATCGTGGAGGATATAATCATGATAGAAAATACTGAAGTTATGGCACTCAATTCGTATGCAAATGTTTTAAGGGTTCATTCTCCTCTTGAAACATTGTCCGAAGCTATAAATTGGCTTAAAATTTTTTTGACAAGCAAAAACATTCCATTTCCACAAATCCTTCACTCTGAAAGAGTGGAAGGTGGAATTGATTTATTTATGACTGCTCCAATAGAGAGCCTAGGACCAATTGCAAATGAAGTAAGCCATCAGTCACATTCAATTGAAGGCCTGTGCTCTGTAACAGCAACTTGCCAGGGCTCAACTAAACCAGAGCTTTTAGAAAAAGTTGTAAACCTACTAGAGAAAAATGAAATTAGGGTTATGTATATGATAGTGAGTGCGATGAGTGTCACTGTCTTCATAAAGCCCGC
>JBEIPV010000133.1:0-7678 GCA_040376855.1 Bacteriovorax sp. | reverse complement strand
AATGGATAAAATGAATCCAAAAACGACAATGAAAAAAGAACAAGAAAAACTAGAAAAATCTCTGGCCGCTTCAGTTAGAAAGGCCCTAGAAAAAAAAGGTATGACTGCAACTGGCTTTATGGCCAGCATAGGTTCAACTCCGATTGATACATCATTGAGGTCAACAACTCCAGATGCAACAAAAGATCTGGCAAAAGGAAAACCTCTAGTAGGTGAAGGGATCGATCTTCAAGCTGGTGCCAGTGCAGATAAAGACGCCGAAACGTTAAAATTAGATTTCAAAGAAGAGAGTGCAGAAACGGGGCTTTCAATGGGAGAAGTTAATTCTGCTTCAAAAGCAGCACCAGACTATGACATGAAATCAACCGAAATCAACGGTGAAAACGGACCAACATTATTTGAATTAATTTCTGGAAGATATATTAAATCAGGTTATCCAAAACTTCTTGAGGAAGAGCCGTCTAAGAACTAGGTTTTTTTTAACAAGATCGAGGCACGTATGTTGAAGCTACTTTATAAAACACTTCTCGTTTCTGTATTGTCGGGATCCTTGTTGTTGCTGGACTTCAGCTACAAAGGGGCCATATTAAGTTCAGTGCGGGCTGAAAGTGTTAAGACTGAAAAGATTAACGATTCAAATCTGATGGGAACCTTAACCATGACGGTGGTTGGGACACTGGCAAAGCGTCTTTATACTTATAAGCCTACAACCGATATCATGCTGGCAGCTGCCGGTGGGGCCATTTTTCTTGCAGGAGAGGTTCTTGCTTTTTTCAAATTGAAAGATGTTATGAAGGGGATGGAAGAGCAGATTACCCGCGACAAAAAAGGAAATGTTAACAAAGAACAAATTGAAGCTATTGAAAGGTTAAAAAAATCATACGAAGAAGCAAAAAAAACGGCCAACACTAAAAAGACTCTTCAATTAGCAGCAGCAGCGGCCTTTGCAGCAGCAGCCGTTGCAGCTTATACTTTGACAGTAAGTGACCTTACGGCGCTTAAAACTTGTACCGCAGGTATTAGTACTGGTTTAGCCGCAGCAGCAGCTGTTAAGGCGAAATGTGCTGCCTTATCTTCTAATAAATTTACTGCAGCAGAAGGAGCAAGGTGCTACGCTGAACTTGCGGCCTGTACAACTACAATACAAGGTTATAGTTCTTCAGTGACAGGCTACGAGCTTGCTCGTCAGACAGTAGGTCCCTCTGCTGCAGGATTAACTACAGCAACCTCTCTTGGAACTGCAACAGTAGGACAGCTTTCTGCCATTCCTGGAGTTTGTACAACCTATACTGCTTCTATGGCGGCTCCTGTTCAAGCATGCCAGCCTCTAGTACCAACTAATAAAATAGCTGACTCGGGTGGAGTTGGTTTAGTTACTCCATTGACACCAAATAATATTTTAAAAGATCTCCCTTCAATTTATAAACAAGAATTTTTAAAGCAAGGTATTAGTGAGCGTCAGATTGCAAATGTGATTGAACAAAATACACCGGCATCTGGTAGTATGATGATGAAAGTAGTAGATTTCTTTTTTCCACAAGCTCATGGAGCACTATTTAGTGCAATGGGAATTGCTTCTAGTTTAGCCATTACATATATCCTTGCAACATCAGCAACTATCGGACCTGCAATTGATATGTTTATGTTGATTCCACAAAAGCGTGCTATTGTTTGGGGAATTTTGGCCGGACTTACAGCTGCTGCGACGATGTCTACAAATAACGTCATTTCACAAATTGAATCAAACATTAAAAAGATCGATGAAATTTTAAAATCAATGTACTCAATGGCCGACGGTGCTACAGGGACTCAGATTGCTCCAGTAGCAACTGCAGCTCAAATGACATTAGCATCAAAAGTTAATACTGCACCAAACGCAGTAAAATATGAAGATGTTGATTTATCGAATGCAGTCAAAGGCACTCTTCCATGTAATACAGGAGAAGAGGGTACAAAATGTAAATCTTTTGAAGAGTCAGTAAAGGATTTACCAAGCTACCAGGGACTTGAAGCTGAAACAAAAATGCAAATGGATAGTATTTTTAAAACGGCATCAGGTGTAAATGGAACATCAAAAATTACATCAGGAACAATGGAGTCAGCTACAAAATTAGCAAGCCAGTCAAGTGCAATTAAAGCATCAATGGATAAAGCACGTACTAAAGCTGCTGGACAATTAAAAGATTCTGGAAGCTCTGCTAATCTAGATGCTGATACAAAAAGTTTGTCTGATAAAATTGAAAAAGCAATGAATGACGGCTTAAAGAGAAATAAACTTTCTGCAAATGAGATGGCATCTCATATGGCAGGGGCTGCTGGAGTAGGAGCCGCAGGAGCAGCAGGAGCAGTTTCAAATACTACCGATGCAGATGCTGAAACCGCTGCTTTAATTGCAAAAAATAAAGCAGCAGCAGAAGCAGCAATGGCCGCTTCTTCAGTTAATCTTAATGCTGGTACATCAGATACAATTGCACCAACAATGACTAATGTTGATGACGGATCTAACGGCGCAATGTCGCCAGAAGAATTAGCGGCCTATAATATTGCTGCTAAAAAAGCTGCTGGTAATATCGATGAGTACGATCTTAAAAAAGAAGAAATCTCAAAAGACTCTGGTGCCAATATCTTTGAACTGATTTCTAATCGCTACCTACAATCGGGTTATCCACGATTATTTAGAATCAAAGATCCCAATGCACCCAATGTCACAGACCCCGTAAAAAACTAACCTAAACCCCTCTTATGAGGGGTTTTTTTTTGATTTTCTGGCCTTTATTACAACTGACCTTGCCATGGTTACGATTGTATACTAAGCTTAATTAAAGAACTGAGTCTACAATAAGAGGTTATTATGAAATTAGATACTTATAGTAAAACTACGGCCGAAGTTAATGAAAATACAGCTCCAAATGAGAGCGGTGAACAGACTCCAAAGGAGTTTTTCGCGAAGAAGTGTGATGGAACGAAGAAAGAAGATACTAAGCACGGAGTTTGCCCTCTGAGAGAGCTTTTAAGCCGCCTTGGCGACAAGTGGTCAGTTCTTTTGATCCTAACTCTTGCAAGAATGCCACAAGAGCGCGCACGCTTTTCTGAGCTTAAAAGAAGCCTTCCGGATATCTCACAAAGAATGCTTACAGCAACTTTAAGAAACCTAGAAAGAGACGGATTAATCTCTCGCGAGATGTTTGCTGAAGTTCCTCCAAGAGTTGAGTATCAATTAACTGAATTAGGAGTTAGTATTTTAAATCCAATGAGAGATATCGTTAATTGGATTGAAGGTAACTGGACAACGATCATTACTTCACGTGAAGTGTTTGATCAAAAACATCCTAAAGAGGAAAGCGAGCTACAGTAGTGATTGATAAGAAAAAGATTGTTGATGCATTAATTGAAAAATTAAATACTGAATTAAAAGAAGTCGAAGGTGCTGCCAAGTCTACAAAGGACTTGGCCACTGCCGACGACTTAAAGTCTGAAGGTAAATACGATACCCGTGCAATCGAAGCGTCGTACCTGGCAAGTGCTCAAAATAAACGAGTCGAAGAAATCAAATTAGACATTCAAATGTTAGAAGATCTGGCCATTACAATTGAGCCAGCTTCAAAAATGCAGTTAGGATCTCTGGGGCTTATTACCTGCAATGGACAAGAGAGATTTTATTTTCTATCGACGACATCAGGTGGCTCGATGCTGATGATTGATAACAATCCTATTCTGGTTATTTCTGTGTTTTCTCCTATTGGAGATGCGGCCTTAGGCCACGGTGCTGGCGATAGCTTCGAAGTAGAAACTCCGAAAGAGACAAGATCTTATACGGTCAATCAGGTTTACTGATTTTCGTTGCAGCTCCATGACAAGACAGAGCAGCTTCATTCAAGTACATTCATGACATAACAAGATAATAACGAGTGAAGTTTGGTGCAATTCCAACACTGTCGCGCAACGGTAAAGTCCGATCCTTTTTATTATCTCCATTCATCCCGCGGAGGAAACCATGACTGAACCATTTTCTGTCTCTAATCTTATTTCTGCAAAAATCGAATCATCAACGACCAGACAAACCAAGGCCATCTTTCCAGATGTCACGAATCACTACGATACATTATTTGGTGGTTCTGCTCTGTCGTGGATGGATGAAGTTGCCTTCATCTGTGCCACACGTTTTACACGATTAAGAGTGGTGACGGTATCGACAGATAGAATCGATTTCAAGCGTCCTATTGCGGCCGGAAAAATTGCAGAACTTGTCGCTAAAGTAAAGAGAGTCGGAGAGACTTCACTGGTAGTGAGTGTAGAGATGTTTATCGAAGACATGTACGGCGAAGGAACTGAGCTTGCGGTTAAGGGAGACTTTACCTTCGTGGCCATCGATGAAAACAAAAAACCTATGAAGGTTTTGTCTTAATTTTGTAAAAAGTCCTTCGTAATAACTCTTCTTATTTATAGGGGAATTGCGAAGGATCTTCATAAAAATTATTTAAAAAATACCTCTAAAAACCTCTTTAATGATCAAGAATGATCAAATCTCAATTAAATCCCTAATAAGTTACATTTTATTTTCGATACGAATTTATAGTTTAAATTTAGAATTCAAAATAGGATGCTCGATGAAAAATTTCAGCTTAAAGGCCAAGCTGCTTTCATTATCACTTTTTCTGATTACGATATCTGTCGTAATTGGTGGTGTTTCTTATTGGAGCGTTAATCGCGTTATTAAAGAGTATTCTGTTATCTCAGATGTAAGTTATCCAAATACATCAGTGATGCTTCAAATGTTTTCTAATTATCGTTCATCGCGAATTGAAGTGACTCAATTGATTTCACCACATGTCCCAGCTGATATTAAAAAAAATGTCTATGCTACTTTAGAAAAAAATATGGAGACAGATAAAGCTCTGGTAAAAAAATATCTGGAAGTTGAATATCTTCCAGGTGAGGAAGTTCTTTTTAAAGAGCTGAGAAAGTCAATGGATGAAGCGAACGGTTTGTTTCTTCAAGTCATGACTATGTATAAAGAAAATAAAAATGACCCAGAATCAGAAGCATTAAAAATTGAAATCGTTAATGGAAAGTTGGGAACTTTTGGTGTCACAACCAGACTTGCCGCAGATGCTTTGAGGGAATTTCATGAAAAAAAGGCTTTGGAAGCATCAACGCTCGCTAAAGATGCAGGTGGAACGGCCACTAAATTGACTGTGTCGTTGATTCTTATTTTAGGTGCAATAGGTCTTGTTTCGGCCTTCTTGTTTTCAACTGTTCTTACTAAAACTCTTAAGGCCATCAGTGATGCTCTTGATGAATCGAGTACACAAGTTTCTTCTGCGGCCACACAAATTGCAGCTTCGTCACAGGAGCTTTCTCAGGCCGTAACAGAGCAGGCCGCTTCATTGGAAGAGACTTCGTCTTCTGTAGAAGAAATGAGCTCAATGGTTAATGTTAATACTGAAAACGCGAAAAAGGCTTCTGACAATTCAGGTCTCTCGAAACGTCAGGCCGAAAGAGGGCGCAGTGTTGTTGAGGAGATGGTTCAGTCGATGTCTCAAATCAACGAAAGTAATAACAACATTATGAACCAGATCAATAAATCAAATGATCAAATGAGTGAAATTGTAAAAGTTATTCAGGAGATTGAAACAAAAACAAAAGTTATTAATGATATCGTTTTTCAAACTAAACTTTTATCTTTCAACGCTTCTGTTGAAGCAGCTAGAGCTGGTGAGCAAGGGAAAGGGTTTGCGGTTGTTGCTGAAGAAGTAGGGAATCTTGCTCAGATGAGCGGAAATGCTGCTAAAGAAATTTCAGACATGCTGGCCTCAAGCATTCATAAAGTAGAAACGATTGTTCAGGAAACTAAAAATAGTGTAGATGGCCTTATTGCAGATGGAAAAGAAAAAATTAAAAATGGAACTAAGGTTGCTGAAGAGTGTGGAGAGGTTTTATCTGAAATCGTATCCAACGTTTCAAATGTTGCAACGATGGCCAATGAAATTTCTGTGGCAAGTGATGAGCAGTCAAAAGGTATTCAAGAGATCACCAAAGCAATGGGACAACTTGATCAGGTTACACAGACCAATGCTCAAACTTCTGAGCAAACAGCACATGCTGCTGAACAATTATCTGTTCAGTCAGTATCACTAAAAGATCAGGTTGTTACTTTAGTGGCCGTGATTAATGGAAATGGAAATGGTAATGCGACGAAGGTTCCGGTTAATGTAAAACCAAAACATGAAACGAAAACAAAAAATCCACCGGCCAAGACAATGAACAATGTTCTTCCTATGAAAAAGGCCCCTGCTCCAACAAAACCGACAGTAAAAGTTGCAGCGGCACCAGTGATGAAAAAAGTAGTTGGGGGCAATAGTGGATCGAAGGGTGTAGGTAATTTACCTAGCTATGATCACCCTGGATTTGAGGACGTTTAGTAAATAAAAAGTTACGTAAAATAGTATTTCTTTATTCTTGAAATTTGGCAGGAGACAAAAAATGATGAGTCTTCTGCTTTCAAGAGTGATAAATTATCTGTGGATTTTAACTTTTTAAAATAGAGTTCTACATGATAAGGGCGTTACGACAACCCCAACTTTTGCGTCTCTGGTTTGGACAAGCTTCTTCTTCAATTGGCGATGAAATTTATCGTGTAGGTTTAATCTGGTTGGCCGTCGGGCTGATGGGAGAGAACACTGGTTATTTGGCCGCAGGACAAACGGCTTCTTTAATGCTCTTATCTTTTATTGGTGGACGATGGGCAGATAATTGGAATCCACGCCACACTATGATCAGCGTTGATCTCATCCGTGCTGCTATCGTTTTAATTCCCGTGATCGTTTCTTTTTTTATGCCCAATCCATTATTTGTTTTATGGATTATGGCATTCTCTTTATCCGGATTAAGTGCTTTTTTTGATCCTGCAACTCAAGGAATGATTCCGGTTTTGGCCAAAGATCGCGAGACGATGCAGGCAACGAATGGATTGATGAGTACAACTATTCGGATGGCGCGTATGATTGGGCCTGCTATTGTCGGTCTTTTATCTGCTTTCATTCCGATGATTCATTTTTTCACCATTGATGCCATTACATTTTGTATTTCTGCTTATTGTGTTTACTCTTTAAAAAAATATCTCCCTGAACATATTCCTGTAAAAGTAAAAACGAGTTTTAAAGATTCGATCATGATTGGTTTTAATCTGGCCCGTGAAGTTCCAGGAATGAATTTAATATACTTTACTAAGGCCATCACGGCCGGGACATGGAACTTAGTTTTAGGAATTGGATTTCCGCTTTTAGTTCATCATGTAACAGGTGGAGATGCCAGATACTTTGGCCTAATCATGGCCTCATATGGAGTCGGAAATTTTATTGGTGCTCTTTATTTTGGAAATCGTCCAAGAAAAGATTTATGGAGACTGTATTTTTTCGGACAAGTTTGTTTGGGAGTTGGATTTTTAGCTATTGGATTTGCCCCAAATGTAGAGTGGATTATTCTCGCTGCTGCCTTTAGTGGATTTGCAGGACCGATGAATGATTTGGCCTTTATCGATATGATTCAGCAGAAATTTAAAGTTTCAGACATTACGAAAATGTTCCGTCTTAGAATGGCCACAGAGTCTACGATGACACTTATTTGTACACTTAGTTCACCAATGATCATTAAGCTTACTTCTGTTAAAACGATGATT
>JBEIPV010000091.1:0-11809 GCA_040376855.1 Bacteriovorax sp. | reverse complement strand
GGGGCCTTGATATCATCCATGGGTTAGGGCCCACAGACTTATTACTTACATTTATCGACTTTCTCCTGCAGAGACTCTAGGTAGGCATACTCTGTTGCAAACAGAAGTGATTTGGCCACAGAGATACTGTAGAGCTCCTCTGTTGCCTTTCTCGACTTACTTCCAAAACTAAGCCCATTGGCCAGTCTGGAGTAGTTTAAATCCACATCGCCTCTAAGTTTATCTAAATGCGCCTGAGCATTCTTAAAGTCTTCATTAACCAAAGCAAAGGCCCTTTCAGCGTCCTTCTTTGATTTTACAGCGGCCAGATCGTTTTTTCTCACGCCATACATCGGCTCAATCATAATCATGTAGGCCATTCCCGCCAGAGTCGCAATCTGACCGGAAGTCATAAAATAAACTCCAGCTGCACCCGTTTCGACGGAGATCACTTTTCCGACCATTGAATTAGCACGCAAAACGGCCTGAGAGACCACTCCCGTTGTGGCGGCCGATGCACCTATTCCTGCCGTTACCGCAGTTGTTCCACCAAATAATAAAGCAAGGCTTAAACCAAAAATGATTTTAGAAGTATTGGCCGTCCAAGCAGCATCATTTCTTAGATCTTGAAACAAAACATCCATCTCGCTATTGATATCAATCGCCATCTTAGTCATCTTAAGACGTCGCTCGAGATAATCTGAATCGCGAAGATATTTAAAGGCATGGGAATTTATTCTTTCACACTTATTGGGAATAAGAGTTTTGACATCCATTGCAGGAGTGTCTTTATCTAAAATAATAGACGGGTCCTGTGCCCAGGTTGAAAAGCTTAGGGAACACAAAAGTAGTGAACTCATCAATTTTTTATGCATGAAATCCCCAGAAAAAATCAATTTCACTAAGGACACTTTGCAGGCCGGATACCAAGGATTTCCCTTGTGTTAATGCCCATTTAAACGCCTCCAGCTGCCCAATAAATAGACAGGTGTCTGGTATCTAACCTCGGCCAATAACTTAACCCCTATTAGATTCGTAAAAAATTCTTGGCCTCTATATTGAATTACTAAATCCAACTTAGATATTAAACATGTGGGTTTTTATGAAATACCTTTTACTTCTACTCTTTCCGGTTCTTTCATTTGCTTCAGAAGGTGATGCCTTTTCAGCACGCCTTTATAAAGACTATCCGGATATGGAAGAAAAGATAAACCATGAAGTCAACAAACGCATGCAACATGCATTGATGGTGGCCAACAAAAAGAAGCACTCATGTGAACCAGCGATCGCTATGAAGGCCATGAAAAAAGAATTTCTAAGACCTGTCGTCGGTATTTTTGAATACTGGTCCACACATAATGATATCCTGCAAGGCCATTATATCAAGCTTAACCAATCGATCTATAAAGATTTAAAACTCAAAGAAAACTTTCCTGTGCATCTTGGAAAGCTCGGCATGGCCACATTTTATAATATCAATGGAACTCTGGTCGCTTCAGATAAATTTGGTCACTTCTTCGATGAAGGACACACTTATTTTGATATCGTTCATAATCAAGGTCTCACGATTGTCGATGCCATGAATAAGGGTATTTCTCTGGAAGAAGGTATATATGGTTACGAGAGATCACAGGTCTTCTCTTATGCCGATCTGGTTGCCAACCGTGCTGGTTACGAATATTGGAATAGTTTATTAAATGATAAAGAGGGTGATAACTATATTGGATGCAAAAATAATAGATTCTTCCTTCGAAAAGTTTTTGCTTTTAGCAAGTATGTGGATGACGGTTGGGATGAAGCTGTTAACTGTAATAAGTATGCCAGCAAATCAGTAGAAGATAGAGTTGCCAAAGTTATTACAGAGCTAGAGGCAAAGTCCGGGCTAAAACTAGCATGCCCGATTAGTAGAAAGAAATGTGATTCTCTTGTAAAAAAATATCAAGCAGAGCGCGAATTCCTTATCACTCCATTATGCGACTAATGGAGTTCTCAGAAAATAACCAAATTAATAGTGGATTCATTTGCACATTTTTTTGGAATGAAATCAGTCACTAAATAATCTCGCATTCTTGCCTCATTTAATTATCAGACAAAAGCACTTTTGTCCCTATAGAGCGTCCTATTTATTTTTGAGCTATAATAGTTAAAAATGACCATTGATAAGGAGATCATCATAAGCATTTTTAATCCCGAAAAAGAACATTTCGTAAAACTGCCAAGCAATTTGGTCACTGAGTGTATGAATTACTTAAATGGGAAATTGGTTTCGGCAGAGGTGATGAGCGAAATAAAAAACCTAAAAGACCAGGACCCAACATTATCCAAGACTGAAATCGTTGAATACATTTTAGATCATCAGGAAAGAATTCTTAAAGCACTTAATAAAAAGTAAAAAAAAAGGCCCTTCATCAAGAAGGGCCTTTTTTTATCTTAAAACAATGTTATGTGAAAAAGCTTATAGAGCTTTTTTAACAAGTAGGCTTGGCATGAATGGCTTAATATTAAGCTTCATATCTAGTGCACGCTTTCCAACAAATGACTTTGTTACAGCGACGTCAGCGATTTCAACTTTTGATTTCGCGATAGCTTGAGCAACGTTTGTTGTCTTAGCAAGTTCAGCAGCTCTAAGAGCTCTAGCTTTGTTTACAACACCTGAAGTTGCTACTTTTCCTTTTAACCATGATTTTACATCAACAGTTCCAAAGATGATTGACTTAAGGTCAGCTGCCGTTAGAGCTGGGTTTAAATCTTTCATAAGAGCAATTACGTTTGTTACAAATGGGGCCGCTTGGCTTGTTCCACTCATGTGAACATAAGTTTGGTTCGGACTTGTCGACTGAATAGCAACTCCAGGAGCTGCAACATCTACAGTTTGAACACCGTAGTTTGAGAAGTCTGCAAGCTCTGTGTACCCAAGACTTGCTGCAACTACGATTTTGTTCGCAGCTTGAATATTAGCTGGGAAATCAAAAAATGCGTCGTTGTTAGAAGAATCATTTCCAGCTGCAATAACAAATAATGTTTTTGGAGCTACTTTAAACATATCTGGACCTGTTCTATCGATTGTGTCGAAGAATAGATCAACCATTTCTTTCAATTCTGCTTCTGAAGGTTGACGACCAACTGATTCGATAAATCCATTACCGATGAAACCAACAGCTGCTTCGTAACCAATTCCAAAAGACTGGTTAACAACATCAACTTTATGGAAGTTAAGGTATCCACCTAGACCAACCATTTCTGTTACTTGCTCTTCACCGTACTTAATAACTTCTTGCTTGTATTCTTCAACAGTCATCTTTGGTGCTACAACGTTCCCTGCAAGAGGAGCTGCAACAACTGACTCTTCATATACAGTAGGAAGAATCTTAAGTGACATGATTTCAGCTTTAGGATTGTTTAGAGCAGAAACTCCACCAACGTGAGTTCCATGAGCGTATCCACCAACAAAATTAGCTTGCGCCATGAATTTTTTGTCAGCAACTTTTGCTTTTAACCAAGTGAATTCCATTTGGTTAATCGTTTTAAGTTCATATTTTGCGTAAGTTGCATAAAACTTAACAACGTCAGCTGTAACTAAATAGTTATACTTGTCGTTGAAAACTTTTGCTGAACCTTCAGTAAAGTCCCATCCATGAACGTCACCAGGTAACCCGCTTCCGTCCATATCGATTGTACTTCCTGCAACTTCTTTTTTGTTTGTCCAAACTTTAGAAGCAAAATCCTTATGAGAAATATCTGTTCCTGTGTCCATGATAGCAACAACAGATGCATTAACAGTCGCCATTAAGCAAAGTGTTGTTAGAGCGATTAGTGATTTCATTAAATACCTTTTGATATGTAGTAATAACAATTGAGGGTTGAAATATACCCCTAAAGAATCTTTTGAGAATAGCTAATTTCTAATGTCAGACTTGATTAGAGTTTTCACGGGCGAATCTTAGCAGTAGTGAGAAAAAATAATAAAAATTTCAATCATTTATATGATCAGTATTCATTTCTAACATTTTATTACTTTAATTTCTAAGGCCCAATTTCATGAGGATTTCGCAGTGAAAATGAGGATTTTAAATGCGCAGAAGATGAATTTTAAAATAAAAAAACCACCCGAAGGTGGTTTCTACATGCCAACAATTAGCTCATTATTTTACTCTACACTGCCAAGCTTACTGATCTTTTTAATTCTTAAATTATCGCAGTCGAAATCACCACTAAAGACCACTCTGACTCTTTGATCTTTATCAGGACGGTAAGCATTTGCTGAGCGATCAATTTTAATCACCAAATTTGAAACAAACACTTGGTCATATGAACCAGGAGTCATACTTTTAAAATCTGTGGCCACCACCACGTCATCTTTTAGGACAATAAAACCTATTTTCTCTCTAGTGTCTGTTACATCAAAATACTGCTTTGAAATCCTAGATGCCTTTTGCAGACACCCTTCTCCAAACTCATCTGTAAGATCAGTATTTGCAAAAATCGGAGTTGAAACGATAAAAGTAAGAACCAATAATAGTGCATTCATTTTTGTCTCCATTAATCATTATCCTTCTAATGTACACGCAAGATCAGCAAGCTTTACACGCTCTCCTAATCCCCACCAGTAAAGCTTTGCTTCTAAAGTCTTCACGTCAATATCTAGTTCGTATTCCAGAGACATATCCAGGTAAAAAAAGTATCCAACTTCAGTCTTGCTTACAGAGTCTGATTCATAGTGCATCGCTGGGCCATCATGGTTAAATGAGCTCATTTGAAGATTTTCAACATTCAGAGTCCATGAACGACTTTTTTCTACAAACGTCAGTGCAGAATTTGATTTTAATTTTAATTCTTCCGTTTGAGTTTTTGTTAAATGAGTCACTTCACATTCAAAGGCGCGAAAGCCGTCAGCAAATACAGATGATGAGAAAAGAAATGCAGCGATTAAAGCTAAGTTTTTCATATGAATCCCCTTGTTTTTTTCCTTTGCTATCAAAGCGTCAGAGGAAAGTAAACTGCCCGCGTCACTCTTGTGAAGCTTTTAACAAATCCGTGAAAGATTTTTTACTGTCACAAAAAGGTAAAAAGGTGCCAGCAGACTTGTGGTAGAGCACTGTAGCTACCACAAGTCTGCTGGTACCTATAAGCGCTTGAAATCTTGGTGGACAATTGGCTTAGGCCAGAAGGATTCTCGCCGATAAGAAACTATGAGATCCATAGCTTCATTTATTCTCGCAATTGTAATGGTCGGCTGCCAGCATATCCCCACAAGGTACCCATCATCCGAGTATCCACTTGGCCCAAAAACGAGTGCTGAAAATCTTAACTTAATAACAAATCAACACGCTCTCATCGTTACTCACGCAACAACAGAATTTGATCGAGATCAATCAGCTGCTGCAGGAATCGATCAACTCGTTAAAGAATTCAAAGCAAAGAATCGACCTGTGATTTATCTTGTTAGTGATCAAAGTAAACAAGGTTATCAGCGCTGGTACACATCTGATCGATCTCCTGATTTTGAAATTTTCTCTGAAGGTGGAGAACACAACTTACCAATCTCAGCAGATGAAGTTACAATCGTTGGAGGTTTTTTTGGAAGTACTGATACATTAAATGGGTGCCATGCACTTTCAGTTAAAGATGCCATCCGTATGCATTTTGAAGTTTCCGAAGCACCACTAACAATTCATATTCCCATCAAAGCGACTTATTTCTATTCTGAATGGAAAAACATTCGCGACCTACTACTAGAAAATCATAAAATTGATCTAACAACATTTGGATCAGAGAAATACCCATTTGCTTCGTTACTATTTCTTCGCGAAGGCAACGACGGTGCCGGAGATGATGGTAATGAGCAAAATTTTGCCCACTACTACACTGGTGAGGAAAATAAGAAGTACCGTCCAGGGGAAGAAGTAGGTCGTGAAAAGTATCAATTCAGATTCTATGTGAATGATCAGCTTATCGAGTCTGTGACAGGCCCAGGTAAACGAATCGTGAATTTAAAAATGGAAACTCGCTAGCAGCTCCCAAGCTCTCTCCTCGATAATAAACTAAGAAATAAACATGCTCTTCTTTAAATAATCAGTCACAATTTTTGAATACTCGATGTGCGACTCTCTGGTGTATTTCAATTTTGTGTAAACCTGTGCAAGATTTTCAACTTCTGATTTTAGTATCAGTTCTTTTAACTCTGGATTCTCCATGTATCTTTTGAATCCTTCAGTTTCACGCTCTCTATAAATGTCTCTGATGTCATCAATACTATAATTTTGGTAAACCTCATTATGGACTAGCCCGCGAAGCGGAAGTCTTTTTCTTTCGCTCGGAGCTTCATCAGGATACCCTAAAGAAAACCCTACAACAGGAACAACGTGTGATGGACACCCTAAAACCGTGCCAATCTCCTCACAGCTCGCCAGGGTTGTTCCCATATAACAAACCCCCAATCCTAGAGACTCTGCCGCCAGCGCAACATTCTGTGAAACTAAGATGGCATCTATCGAAGCGATCATAAAACTCATAAAATTATCAAAATTCATTGGAGCATTCGAGTCTGCTAACCATAAGCGCATTCGATTAAAATCGGCACAGAAAGTTAAAAACACTGGGGCATCCATCAGCATAGATTGATTAAAGTGGGCCTTCTGCATTTTTTCTTTAATCTCTCTATTTCTTGTTACGATGATGCTGTAGCTTTGCATGTTGCCAGAAGAAGAGGCAGAAATCCCTGCCTCCAAAATTGTATTGAGATCATTTTCACTAACATCCTGATCTTTATATTTTCTGATTGAGCGATGTTTTTTCATATGCTCTATAATTGCATTCATTCATTCCCTCTAAAAATTAATTCACCTTGGATTGTTCCTATTATCTCACCATCTTTCCTCATAACTCCACCAAGTGAATTGTTAGTGATAGTAAGGGAGTAATGCACGTAATACTCTTCATTATTTTCACGAGCTTTTATCTTGAACGAAACATGCTCACCATTCCAGTTATAAGAGCACTTCCCGTCTTCTAATGGCGCTGTGAAAACACCAGGAACAGTGATACTGCCTTTTACTTCCCTTGGCATGATACAGCCGTCATAAGTGAAGATATCGCTAAAGACATGCTCCCCAATTGTGGCCCTTAATCTATAGATGTCTTCTGCAAATGCTGATGAACTAAGTAGTAGAAATACAACGACAGCGAACTTTTTCATAAACTCCCCTTTAAAGAATGGATTTTCAAGTTCAACTAACCTATCCAACAAATAACTTATCTAAAATTGAATATTATTTACTTATTGTTTACTTTTAGTTAACATTCCACATGGACTTAATTCGCTTAAAATACTTCCTGGTACTCACTCAGACAGAACACCTGAGAAAGGCCTCTGAAATCCTTGGCATTACCCCTCCGGCCCTTTCAAAGGCCATCAAGCTTCTAGAGCTTGAAATTGGAGAGCAACTCACCATTACTGAAGGTAGAGGCCTAAAAATTACCAATAAAGGCAAAGAAGTTGCCGCCCTTGTCTCTCAAAGCGTTGAGCATTTATTAACTCTCAATGAACAGTTAAAAACCAAACGTTCTTCTCATAAAAATATCAGGATTGGGACTTTTGAGGTTTTCTCCACTTACTTTACTGGTGAACTTTACCGAAATCATCTAAAAGGAATGGAGGCGACTTTATACGAGCTTATTCCAGGCGAGATTGAAGAGAAGCTTCACGAAGGGCTTATTGACATAGGAATTACTTATTTGCCCATTCCTCACCAAAATATCGATCACATTAAAATTTGTGATGTTGAGATGAAAGTTTATGGCATTCCACATGCCTTTGACGGTAAAACATTTGAAGAACTCCCGTTTGTGGTTCCGGTTCGTCCTTTACAATCTGCTCCTACCAAGGCCCGTGGTCTCGACGGATGGCCAGATGACAGAATCTATCGAAATATTTTTTACAAAGTGACCCTCATGGAGTCTGCTCTAGAATTGTGCCGACAAGGGCTTGCTGTCGCTTATCTTCCCGATTTTATCGTCAAGCTACACAATCTTAGAGTAAAGAAGGAATTTCAGTTAAAAACCATCAAAGATGATTTAACTTCAAAAGAAAGAAAACAGGCCGTTTACCTGGTTAAAAGAAAGCATGAGGCCGAAGATAATATTGATAAAAAAATATCAAAGGCCATTAGGATGATTTTAGACTAAAAAATCAATATTATTTGATCCTGTACTCATTTTTTTAATTATATAATTTAAAAAGTTTAAAGACTGGTTGGTTGTTTTCACCATAACCTGACACGGCAACTTTATAAACATACTCACCTTTGTCAAAGCTATACATTTCTTGAAGAACGAATGATTCATCTGCAATTTCCCCATTCATGAATGAAAGAAATGGAAATGCCTTAGAGATGAGATTTTTTACGCTATCCTGTTGTTCAAACTCAAAAGTTACTGTTTTTATATTAAGAGTACTATAAAGGGCCGCAGTATCACTAGAGAGCGCAATAAATTCTTGGAAATCGTCAGCATATAAAGAGAAAAGGAGAAATGATAAATTTTTAGTTCCCTTAGATGTTGGCGCTGATTGCCCCACGCTTATATTAGTTTTTCCACCACTGAACTGAGTTCGGTATGAATCAACTTCCTGTTTAAAGGCATTTTCAAAAGCAGTGTCGGCCACTCCTAAATACGATAATCTTTGATACCCTGGGGTGAGTTGATATTTCAAATAAGTAGTGCCTCCGGCATCAGTTTCAACATACTGGTGCTGAGTTCTCAAATAAATGTAATCATCAGTAACAGAAAACACTTCTCTAACATTCACTTCGGAAATTAACCCACTCGTCGTCGCAGTTCCACCATTAATAAACATTAAACCATTAGTTCCGAAACTTGAATCAACGCTTAAATCTGCGCTTGATAATTTCAATATCTCATTGTGAAAGTAGCCGCCTCCACTATTAAATTTTCCAGTGATAAAGAGAGATTCTTTTTTCGTTAGTGAGGCATTTGATATTTCATAAACTGAATAATTCGCTGTCGCCGCATAGTCGGCACTACTAAGAACCTTACTTGATAAAATTTCTGTACCAAAATCGAATTTGAAAATTCTAAGTTCTGTACGATTCGTACTACGCTGAAGAGTTAAGACAAATCCATTTTTTAAAACATAAGACAATGGATTAAATATTGGTGAACTTTTTATCACTTGTTTATTATAGTAACTTGAGTATCCAGTTGAAGAACCACTGTTGTCATTGTAAACAAAAAGATCTCCAGCGGCTCCAAAATCAGCATCAAACTGCCCTGTCAGCATACTATATCTTCTGATATAGACTTCTTTACTTGTCCCATTCTCCACCGTGTACACCAGGTACAAGAGCTTATTAACTTCATCTAGCTCAATCGAATTGACTTCAAGAAGACCAGGCAGATCAATGGTCCCAGCAGAACCAAAGGCCGTAACGGCATTAATATTTTTATCTAACTTTAAAATTTTTCGTACTTTCTTTAAACCAATATTATAACTTAAAAGATAATAACTATTAATATCGTTATCGAGTAAAATCTTATCCGTTAAATTTACAAAACTCAGTTTTATAGTATAACCTAACGAAGTTACCACCTCACCTGAGTTTCCAAAAGTATTGTCGACATTGATTAATTCATCGAATTTTTTAACACTCAACTTTGTATAAGATTCTCCCAAGGGACCTATGAACTGAGGAGAAAAATTGAGAACATAAAAATCAGCATTTCTTCTTTGAAGAACAGATTGGGCCTGTCCAATGTTATCAGTCTCAACACCATTAGATGTGGCCACTGAAACTAAATTTGAAATATCACCACTAAGGTCGACCTGGGCAACAAAACGATTGGCCCTGCCACAATCTCCACTAAATGATACAACAAGACAGCGCTTCAAACTTAAAACAAATCCATCAGATGATTTTACAACATCATCAAGAACTAAAGCTTGGGCACCGTTGGTAAAATTTTTTGACTTTGAAGCATTAATGACCCCAGTATCTTTATCGAAAACGACTAACTTAGAAGCAAGAGTTTCATAATTAGGCGCTGATAGGAAAACGTAAATTTCATTTCCTACCTCAATGAGTTTTTTGACTCTATAGTTACTGCTTGTTGTATTATATCCTCCGCCAGGAAAATTAAATCCGACAACGGCATCGCCTGCTAAATTAGTTTTCTTAACCATGAGAGATTGAGATGACATGTAAGCGTAATAATTTTCATTCGTCCCAGAATTATCTACAATAAGCATTTCCCCAAGATCCTTAGGGAATGGAAATGAATTATTGTAAGCTCTATAGACAATAAGATTAGTGTTATTAAAATCAACAAGAGATTGAAAGTTTCCCGATTGAGATACTGAAATTAAGGCAGAACCAAAATTTCCAGTGGAAATACTTCCCCCACCAGGAGCAATTGCCGTAAGAATAAGTAGTTCATCTAAATTTGATTGAATGATTTTAGTTGGAAAATAATTATAGGTAGTTCGATCCATGATAAAAATACCTTTATTACCAAAACTTGGATCTATCTTTCCATTAGGAAGTAATCTGACAATACCATTTCCTAACCCTACGTACATTTTTCCATCAGCAGAATTAATACCCAAAAGGGAGTAATAATCAAATAGAGCGTTGTCCATTCTTGGATCAATTGATCCCATAAGAAGGTAGCCTTTTACTCCAAAGGTTGTATCGATTTGAAATTGAGAATTTACCTTAACAAGATAATCATACTCATCTGAATTTCCTGTTAACTTTACACGAGTCTGATAAATACAAGAATGATCAGAGAGGCAATAATAATTTATTGGTTTAAAATTTGCTAAAATATCTTCTTTTAAATCTGAATACTCAAGAGATAGACTTCCCTGCTCACCGAAGCTCTCTACGATGGCCCCACTCTTTTTAATAGCAGCATTATAAAGTTTTTTGAAAGTAACATTGATATCGACTTGATTCATACAAGACGACAAGAAGAGAGTTAGAACAATCGCTGTTACTGATTTTTTCATAGTTATTACTAATCATAATCGGTTTCTGGTTCATTTTTATAAACCTTTTAAGTTGTAAAAAGCACAACACCAATCTCTAGACCAACTCAAGGAAACTGTAACTTAAGATCATAGAGTGCACATTTTTTATGCCATCTGTAAGTTAATCCATACTTAGTGCATTTTTCTTAAGATGATAATCTTCAGATAGCTCTCCTAACTCATGTATATCCCAGTATCTAAAACAACCTGAGTACTAAAAAGAGACGCGGAGCAAAGGGTGCAAAACTATTAAAATGCCCTCAGTAAATGGCTCCAAATTGTGCCAATGTTTGATTCCCATAAAACTTTTCATCATTTAAAATAAGTTATCATTTTGATTATTTTTTGAACTGGATAGGGCCCATGAAGAATGCTTGCGCGACTATAAAAACGCTTCTGCTTATATTAACAATTTCCTTCTCATCAAATCTTTTGGCCACTACAGATTTAAGTGCTGAGTTCATAAAAATCTATAATCAAAAAAAAGACCTGACTTCTGATGAACAGCAACGTCTTAAAGAATATGACCTCTACTTCATTCCTGGAATTCTTGCCGAGAGCTTCATTAGCTCAGATAAAGATTCTTCAATTGATCTATCATTCATTACAAAAGACTATTTTGGAGCTCAGCTCACATTTTTGAATGAGAAATATAATATTCCTGCCAAAAGAATTAAAACTTCTTCATATGACGTTACCATAACGAGACAAAACATAAGAGATGCCGTACTGGCAGCAAAACAAAATGGAAGAAAAGTTATCTTAATCTCCCACTCACTTGGG
>JBEIPV010000057.1:0-18345 GCA_040376855.1 Bacteriovorax sp. | reverse complement strand
CAGTTGATTAAAAAAGTTCACCAGAACCACTCCGTTTAAAACCGCAATCCCAGACAGGGCAATAAATCCAACTCCTGCTGAAATACTAAATGGTAAATTATTGGCGATGAGACCGATAACCCCTCCAACTAAGGCCAGTGGTGCACAAGAAAAGACCAGCAGGGTTTCTTTAACATTTTTAAAAGCGGCGTAGATCATCATAATGACCAGTAAAAGGGCAAGTGGAGTCAGGACTAACAAGCGCGACTTGGCCAATTCAAGGTTTTCAAAGTTTCCACCCCATTTAAAAAAGTATCCTTGAGGGAGTTTAATTTTTTCATCGACAAGTGCCTTGGCCTCTTCAACGAAACTTTCTGTATCTCGCCCTCTTAAATTAACTAAAACGGCAGAGCGGCGGTTAGACTCTTCTCTGGTAATGCTTCCATACGTTTCAGCAAACTCGCTGGTTGCAACTTTGTCCATCGGAACAGTCAATGATTCAGAAATCCCCACTGGGATTTTTTGGATGACATCCAGATCACTGCGCTCTTCTTCGCTCAGTCTTACGATGATAGGGTATTTTTTAACCCCATCGTGGATGATTCCGACTTCACGTCCACCTAGAGCAATCTCTACTGAATCAAGGACATCACCAGCTGATGATCCAAGAGCTGTCAGCACTTCGTCTTTAGGGACAATTTTTAAAACCGGTGAGGTTCCTGCTAAATCCTCTTCAACATCTCCAGCACCTTTGACACTTTCAATAAGCTCTTTTGTTTCTTTGGCATAATTCATCAGAAGCTTCAAATCAGGCCCAAAAATCTTCACGGCCACATCTGCTCTTGTTCCTTCCAAAAGTTCGTTAAAACGCATCTGAATAGGTTGAGAGGCCAGATAATTTTGCCCAGGAAGTTCGTACTGTAGTTTTTCAATCATCCTCTTAACTAAGATTTCATACGTCTGCTTTTTATTTTCAAAAAGAGGCCATGTCTTAATATCATGGAGCATGATGTAGGTATCAGAAACATTAACTCCCATAGGATCTGTTGCCACTTCGCTGGTTCCAATACGCGAGAAAACATTTTCAACTTCAGGGAAGTCTTTAATGATGGCCTCTGCCTTTTCTTGAAAAGCAATCGATTGATCAAGACTGATATTAACCGGTCTGATCATGTGAAAAGCAAAAGATCCTTCGCTCAACTGAGGAAGAAATTCTGACCCACGGGTCATAAAAAGCCCGATCCCTGCCGTGATACTGATAAGAGCAACAATGATAATTTTTTTAGGATTATAAATTGAAAAATTAAGAATGGGTGTATAGGCCTTTTTTAACAGCTCCATAAACTTCGGTTCTTTTTCTTCCGCATCTCCTGACAAAATGAGAGAGGCCAGGGCAGGGGCCATTGTGAATGAAAAGATAAGCGCACAAAATACGGCAATAGCAAATGTCATGGCCATCGGAAGGAACATCTTCCCTTCAATCCCTGTTAACCCAAAGACCGGAATAAAAACGGCAACCACAATTAACTCTCCAAACCCTGCGGCCAGACGAATTTCAACAGTAGCTTCGTAGACGGCCATCATCACTTCTTTACGAGTCAGTGTTCTGCCATATTTCTTTTTTAAGTCGTGAATGTAGCGTACACAATTATCCAAAACAATAACTGTACCGTCGACGATGATCCCGAAGTCCAGCGCCCCTAAGCTCATTAAGTTTCCTGAAAGACCAAGCGGCTTCATAATCAAAAAAGTGGCCAGTAAAGTTAAAGGAATAGTGAAGGCCGTAATAATCGCAGCTCTGACATTTCCTAATAAAACAAAAAGAACAATGATAACTAAAAAAGCACCAAACATTAAATTGTGCTCAACTGTTCCCAAAGTTGCATTAACTAAAACAGATCTGTCATAAACAGTTGTAAGTTTCACTCCCGGAGGAAGATTGTTTTTAATCTCAGCAATTTTATCAGAAACTCTCAGCGAAACCGTTCGGCTGTTTTCACCAATTAACATCATAACGGTTCCAAGCACAGCTTCTTTACCGTTAAGGGTTGCACTCCCCGTTCTAATTTCTCGTCCTAAAGCAACTTTGGCAAAATCCTTAATCCTGATAACTTTAAATGACTCCAGTTTTTTAACCGGTACATTTAAAATGGCATTTTCATCTTTTAAAAGACCAATCCCCTGAATGAGAAACTGCTCGGCCGTTTGCTGAACATTTCCACCACCAACGTTGCGGTTTACTTTTTCTAAGGCCTCTGTGATGTCATCGAAATGAATATTGTAAGACGTCATCTTCGCAATATCCGGCATAATATGAAACTGTTTTTCAAATCCACCACTGGTATTGATTTCAGCAACTCCTGGAACCGTCAATAACCTCGGCTTCACAATCCATTCCTGAATCGATTTTAGCTCCATCAATTGCTTCAGTCTTTCTTCTTTATTGGTGGCGACTTTATCGTAATCAATAATATATTGGAAAATTTCTCCCAGGCCTGATGATATCGGCCCGATCTCCGGAACGATTCCCTTAGGAAGATTGCTTTGAACTCCCTGAAGGCGCTCTGAAACAACTTGTCTGGCACGGTAGATATCCACCTTATCCTTAAAAACAATCGTCACTTGAGACAGACCAAAACGCGTGATTGATCTCACCTGCTCGACATCTGCAATTCCTCTCAATGAAGATTCAATCGGCGTTGTAATCGTTCGCTCAATCTCTTCCGGCGCCAGTCCTTCTACTGCGGTATTAACCTGAACCTGATTGTTAGTAATATCAGGAACAGCATCAATGGGTAATTTTTGAAAAGCATAAAAACCTGCGATGGCCACGACTAAAGTCAGCACTAAAACCGTATAACGGTTAAAGACTGAAAAATGTATTATTTTATTTAACATATCTATTCCTGATTAATGAGAGTGAGAATCACTGATTCCACCCGATGCTGCAATTTCTGCAATTCTTAAAAAGCCAATTCCATCAACGACGATCTTGTCACCGGGAGCTAAGTCACTAGAGCTCAACTTGATTGTGCTTTTGGTTTTCTCCAGAGTCTTAAAATCAATTCTTTTATAAAGTCCCTGACGCAAACGGTAGATATTGATTTCGCTTAAACCTCTGAAGATGGCCTCTTTTGGCAAAGTCATAGAAGGCCCTTTGTAGTCGATCATTTTAAGACCAAAGTTCTTAGTGACGTTGTCACCTAACTTAAAACCATCGCTTCCGTGATCGTCGTGCCCTTCTTCTTTGTGTTCGCCGGCGTGTTCATCTTTATGCTCATCCTTATGTTCTTCTTTATGCTCGCCTGCTTTTTCATGAGCATGGCCATGATCATCTTCCGCTTGCACACTAAAAGCACTCATACACAAACTAAAAAATAGTATTTTCAACATAGGCCCCTCTAATTTTTAAGTACGTTTCAAAAACTCGCAATTGCGCTTCCTGTGATGTCTCCAGGTAATCCACATAACTCCTGTAAGAATCCAGATAAACCAATGGCGAAATAATTCCCATATCAAAAGACTTTTTCATCTTCATAATGTCGCTTTCAACTTTTTGAGTAGAATTGATTTGTTTTAAAATCTCAGTGTATTTTTTTAAGCGTGAGACTTGATAATTATGCTGATTAATAACATCTATCTTAAGTCTTCCGATTTCATGACTACCGGCACTTTTTACAACTTCAGTAAACTGCGTATTGGCCGAATTATCTAAAGTAGGTATATCCATTGACAGACCAACCCCAAAACGATGCTCTGTCTCCCCTCCGGAAACTTCTCTTGAAAAAACCGGACCAATCTTAAAATTAGTCACTCTATTTTTTGATTCAAAGTCTGCCGTTTTAGAAACAAATTGCTCTTTTTGTTTTAGCTCTTGAAGCTTAAGAGAATTGTTCTCATCAATAGCATCTATCTTTTGAGCAGACACTTCTGCCAAAAGCTTGCCCATCTCTTCGTAACTCACTACACAGTCTGGTGCTCTAGTGCTTGCCATTCTAACTGAATCGGCCGCCACTTGGTCCTCGAGCATGGCCTTCTTTAAAATCAGATTGTCTCTAATGAGTCTTAAAGAATTTAAAACAATTTCATCATCGCGGCTTCTAATTGAGCGCCTGTTATAGGCCTCTTCAGAAGATTTAACTGTTGCGAGCAGGGAATCAATTTTGCGATTGAAATAGGCGTTCTGAGACACTTTAAAATATGACAATGAAGACTCTATCAATCTCTCAACTGTAGAATTTTTGATTTCAATACTTTTAAGTAATGCCTCAGATTCTGCAACATCCTTTTGCAGAGCATACTTACGGAATTCATCTACGCTAAATAGTAATGAAACACTTAGCTCGTTATTTTTAAACTCTGATTTGTCAGCATCAAAACTAACAGAAAGCTCTGGCCTGTTTCTGAGTTGGCCTTGCACTCTTGTTTGCTCAATCAGTTTTTGGTTAATATCCTGATAACTTTTTTCCTGCGGTGAATTCTTAAAAAACAAGGTAACTTCATCAATAGATTTGAGATTGCACGACGATGCATTCACCTCTAGAGAAAGCACCATTCCTAAACAGAACGCGGTCTTCCACATAATTGGATCCTTTTTACGAAAATAGTAATGTTAGTGAGCTAAATATAAAGGAAATTAAACCGTAGGCGGCTTTTCTAGTGACGACGTCACTTGAGGATAGAAATGAGGTGTGTACTGGAATTCTTTTGGAAAATTAAAAGCGACATGTGTGAAATTTTCAAAATGAGAACAGGATAAAAACATTGTGTGGCAAGTCAGGCTACAAATGCAATGGTGACTATCACTATCAGATGAGCTTGATCTCGAATTCTCTCCTGCCGGAGCATCCTTATGAAAATCATCCACGGCCTTTATAACTTTAGAAACAACTTCATTGTTATCCGCGCACTCATAATCACTTGGATAACAGGCATTCATACCTACTAAAGCAAGTGCGAGCACGAGAATAAATTTCGTAAAGTTTATTTTCATCATAAGTTATATCAAATCAATAAGCCCATCATAAAATGGCCGGATTGCTTTGTATACGCTTCTCATCAGAAAAATGTGACAAGGACTATTTCTTGTTAGACCAGACCGACGTGATCTTCTTATTGAGCTCATCAACCTTCCAAGGCTTAACAATATAATCGTTTGCCCCTTCTTGAATCGCGCTAAGAATATTTGAAATTTCATCCATCGTCGTACACATTACATACGGAATGTGTGCGTAAGCTGGAATCTTACGGAATTTTTTTAACAACTCAAAACCAGTTCCATCTGGAAGGTTCCAGTCACAAATAATGAAGTCGATATCATTATGCTGGATTGTCTGAATAGCGTCTGCAATACAAGGCGCTTCTAAAATAATCCCCGTGTGACCAAGGCTTTTTAAATCGCTCTTCATCTGAACACGCAAATTATCCATGTCTTCGATTAGAAGAATTGTTATAGTAGTTGGAAATTTCCCAGGTATTTTTATAGACATATTACGCTCGTTTTTACTTGTACTTCATTCTACATCTAATTCACTTAAGGCAGAATTAATTTTTTGGTAAATCCATATATTTTATTATTGAGCCTTCTGGAATCTTAGGATCATTGAGTAATTCTTCATTCCATAATTTTAATTGGGCCCACTGGGCTTCAGTATCATACAACTTTTGTGAGATACTTTCCCAAGTATCGCCTTCTTTTGTTGTATATGTATCAAACTCTTGTTTTGGCTCTTCTATAAAATCAGGAGCTGTCTCTTTGTAAAAGTTCTTAGAATACAGCTTCCCTTTAATGGGCTCATCTCTCTTGTAACTAGAAACGGCCTGAAGGCTTCTTCTCGTTTTATAGTCCAAAACAATAACTTTATCGCCTTGTTGATCAAAGTAATAAGCTCTGCCTTGTGAATCAAGCTTTAGCGTCACTGCTTTTTTAGCAGCAGGCTTTGCTGCCGCTTTTGCAGGTGCTTTTACCGGTGCCTTAGTAGGCGCAGTCTGAGCACTTGCCACTTGAAGGGTAAGAACACTTAATGCCAATATAAATGATTTTTTAAAATAAAATATAGCCAACGCCAACTCCTAACCTTGTTGAAGTCAATTCACTAGGTCCTGACATAGTATGGACTTTTAACAATGTATGCAGGAAGAGCTTATCAGTGAATTTATAGTTTAAATAAAAGAGCATCTTCGTTCCACTTAAAGACTCTGGATTTGTTGCTCCAGCGTAGTCGCTTGTCGTTGTAGAACTTACACTCTTAGATAAAGAAGCTTTAATATAAATTGGTTTTTCAAGAACATTAAAAACGTGAGAAACACCTGCTGTTAAATACACAACTGAGACACGGTCCAGATAAATTCTTTGATCATTGAAAATTCCTTCAATGTTAAAGGCACTAAACTTTTCATAATCAAGACCAAAGTGCCAACTGATACGAGGCTTTTTCCATAAGTAGTCTGCGTAAACGTTCATCCCGATTTCTGCTGGGAGTTTTACTGAGTATGGAGGAAGAATTGTTTCAGCGGCCGTGAAGCTTGAAAAATATGTACTTGCTGAGAATGAATAAAGGCTGTTTTTAGGAAAGTAGTTTCCTTGAAGACCCAAAGTGACCAGAGAGTTTTGTTTGTAATCGACAGTTGTTCCTTCAGCATTCTGAGTGAAATCCCCCCATGACGCCATATAAAACAGTGATCCTTTGAAACCTTCAGGAGGTCCAATCTTTGCTAAGATAACTTTTTTAACTTCTTCGTTTTTAGTTATGACAACGGCCTGTTTTGCTTTGTACTTGCTCATATCCATCATATCTTCTGGGATATAGATAGAGATTAGTGTTCCTGGAGTCAGTTGATTCCAGTCGCTCACATGAGGGTTGAAGGTCATGTTTTTTTGAACAAGTGGCGTAGTCTTATTGATGATTGAATCGTCTTTTACATAAAGTCTCAAAATTGATGCAAACGTATCACCTTGCTCAACTCTATAAAGGAAGTTCATGTAGGGGATCTTCACTTCGTCTTGAGCAAATGATAGCGATGAAAGTATCAACAGGGCCAATAAGCAAACTATTTTCATTCTTTCCAATCCGTCAGAGGTGAAATAGGGAAAATGAGCTTACTCACACCGGAATAGTCACTTGTGCGACCACGAGAGTCCACTACCCTATACTTATAATAAAAAACACCTGCCTTACTTGATGGCCATGTAATAACATTATTTTTTGATCTATCTGAGAATACGACTTTTTTAGCATCATCAAAAACCTGAATTTCATAAATAGCTGCTCTTTCAACTTGTGGAAGAGTGATAAGATAACTTCCAACTCCATTTACCTTTGTATACTTCAGGATGATATTTTTAGTAGCAGCGATAACATCAAACGGTGCTTTTTCAGTATACACAATACATTGACTCGCACTTGGCAACCAGCTTGATGCTTTATCCAGAGGTCTTAAGATGAAACAGAATGTTCCAAATTTCTTCACTGTATAGATGATGTTAGTTGTAGGTACTTTACTTGAAACAATTTTATTTTTTAAAGCTGTATCGCTATAAACGCTTAGTTCATACTGAGTTAAATCTTTATTGGCCGGGATGAACTTTAACTCAACTTTCTTTGGTTCCAGATCAATCGAGCTTAATTCAACCGGAGCTTTAAGCTCCCATTCAGCAATTCTTGAAACGACTGAGAATTTAACACCCACTGGTCTTGGGTTCGGGAAATCCTTCGAAGAGACTTCCATTGAATAAACGCCTGGAGTTTCCGGGACAAACGTCATCTTGCTATCCATAGTGTCTTTATCAACGACAACCTGATTTGTGTCGGTGTTAACTAACTTAATATGGGTGCGCTCATTTTTCGTTATCGTCCAGCTGATTTCAACTTTTTCTTTTCCGAATAAAAATCCCTGATTATTTTTCGGAGAAATGATTGAGTTTTCACCATCAAATGCCAGACTAACATGGTTTGTGACAGAATCACCAAGCATGGCCCCTGAAGTTAATTGAGGTGCTACACTCCAATCCAGAGTAGCTCCCTTTATTTCATGAACTTCATATTCAGCTTTATCAGTCATATAAGAAGATATTTTACCATCTTGATTCTGAAGAGTGACTTTATAACGAGCGGCCGGAACTTCATTCCATGATAATTTTAAACTGTCGCCGCGTTTAAGATTAACCAATGACTTATTAGGTGGATTAAATGTGCTAATCTTATTTGCCGAGACCATTTCTAAAGGAATTGATGTCGCGTCTTTTGCTTTTCCACCGGCAGGCCTTACCGTTAAGTAGTAACGTCCTTCCTGAAGCGGCAATGTCCACATATAAGGTGAACTCGCGGCCGTTGTTCTGCCGACAACTTCTTTCATACTACTATCTTTAGAAAGAACTACATCGATTGGACCTTTACTTGACCACTCTAATGATAGGCCTTGCCAGATATCGATTTCTTGTCCCCAAGTCGGTTTTGTTAAACCAACTCCTGCGATCTTTGTAATACCTTCTTCGGCCAAAGATACAGATTCATTCTTGTTCACCTCTTGAACTTTTCCAGTAGAGTCATTCAGGCTAATTTTTCCTGAATCGACCTGAAGAACGATCTTTTTATCATTAAAAAAGATCTTACCAGTCCCCAATTCATTTTCATCTGTCTTTAAAGTAATCGTCTCAGTTCCCTGAGTGATGTTCATCGACTGACCTTTTTGAATAACGAATTCTGCAAGTCCTTTTTGGATATCAACATTCTCTCCGCTCAATCCTTCTTCAATTTTAACAAGACCTCTTGGCGGGATATTTAAAATGTTTCCTGATTTTTTAAAGACAACTTTTGCAGTTGAATTATCTCCAGTGAAGATCTGATCTCCATTGAAGAGTTTCTCTCCTTTATTAATCTCAATAAAGGATAAAGAGTTACTAAACTTACGAGTAACAAACTGCTTTTGATCCACGAGTGTCGCCAGCATAGTGCGCGACTGACTCTCATCTGTTGGTTGAACTTTTAAAAGTGCGACCAAAGAAATGAATGAAAAGAGAAGCGCCAGAAAAAAAATGATTCTGTTACGTCTCGTAAAATGAGGTGGTAAAATTGTTTCTAAAATTTGCATCTATAGTTATTGTAATTATTAATATATAATTTACAAATAAAACTATTTAACTGAAGAATAAAAAATGAAAAAAATTATGTTTGGGCTAAATTTTAAAATTCTGGGCGGGATTAGTATTCTACTTATCCTTTGTACAACTTTTAACTTACTCTACTCGTACAATCTTTTCGTAGAAGATAAAACCAGTTACATTTATGAATCTGGACTAAAACGCTCGGAAAACATTGTCGAACAAATTCAAACACATATCACGGCGATAAAAAACAAAGCACAAACCTATGCCTTTCTTTCAACATTAGAGAGCTTTGATTTTAAAAACTTCATGGCCGATGAAAAAGACTATATTGCAGTCGGAAACACAGAGGTACCAAACGAATCCACTCAGGAATTACCTGTTAACCTTTATACTAAAAACGATAATTATCGTGGGCAAAATTGGACTAGTGAAAGCGATAATGTTGATTCAATTCGTGCTCTCTTATCAAAAAGTCTGCAGTCGATTAAAACTGAAAGCTTTAATGATGTTAAATTTGTTCACAACTATAAAGGTACCGATTTAATTGTTTCATTATATAAGCCGGTCAATTCGACAAAAGTTTTCTTCTCATTAATTGATATGAGAGGCCTAAACCGCTTAGTAGAAAGTGATAATATCTTTTCAAACCAGATCGCATTCCTGGACTCTAACGATTCAAAGGCCACGCATGAGTGGCTAAATCTTATCGATTATAAAAATATCTTTAAAGGTACTCAAGAAGTCATGGTTGATGGTAAGGCAAAACTCTTATCATATGCTGCTTCAAATGATTCACGTTATATTGTTGCTTCTTTTATTGACCGCGATAAGGCCTTCGGGATTACAAAATTCCTGGTTATTAAGACTGCACTATTTGCCGGAGTTCTTTTAGGTATTGCGATTGCTCTAGGGATTTACTTCTCTTCAAGTATCACCCACCCTATTGAAGTCTTAACTCACAAATCACAACAAATGGCCTCTGGGGATTTTGATCAGGAGGTTATCGTTAAAACTTCGGATGAACTAAGTGTTCTGGCCGATAGTTTCAACTGGATGAATAATGAAATTAAAAGCCTTCTGAATCAAAAACAAGACATGATCTTTCAATTAGAAGACTACAGTAAGAACCTCGAAGTAAAGGTAGAAGAAAGAACTATCGAATTGAAGACGGCCAACGATTTCGTTGGTGCCATGATCAACAGTTTAGACCAGGGTCTTTTTGTTTTCGATGAAGAGCTTGAATGCCACGACATTTATACAAATGCTTGTGAAAGCATCTTCGGTGTAGCACCTCCAAGAAAGCAATTAACTGAAGTTCTAGGCATTAATGATGAACATGAAATTAACAATATCGTTCAATGGTCAAAGATCTTATTCTCTGAAATGATTCCATTTGATAGTGCTGTTAACCTTGGGCCAAGAACTAAAGTTACTGGTACAGATCACACTGATCCTGACTTTAAATATGTTCAGATTGACTACTATCCGATGAAAGATGATGAAGAAAAAATTAAGAGTATCGTAACGGTTGGTACGGATAAAACGTTAGAAATCCAGGCCGTAGAAAAGAAGAAAGAAAACGATCTCTATGTTGCTATGATCATCAAGATCCTTAACAACAAGACTCACTTCAAGTCATTTAGCGATGAAGCTGACAGTATCTTAAATCAGTTCAGCACTGTGTACGATAGAGAAAAAGGGATTGTTCATTTCGATCTTGCCATGATGTTATTCCACACTTTAAACGGTGGATTTGGGATGTACTCGCTTTCAAAACTGCAAGTTGAGGCCCGCGGTTATGAAAGTCAGGTTACGACATCTCGTGAAGCTAACATGGACCCTGCAGAATATAATGAAATGTTAATGACTCAAGTTGAGTCCATTAGAAATAACTTTAATACAGTTAAAAAGGAACTGGATGCACTTCTTGGAACATCTTTCTACGGCGGAGAGAATTTCAAGGAAATCCCACTTTCAGCAATCAACAATCTAAAAGAGCTTATCAATCAAAACTCTTCGAAAGAACTTCGCGAGATGTTCTATGAAGTGGTTGTGAAAGAGCCAGTGATTGATTACTTTAAAGCTTATGAAGACGTGTGCTTTAAGGCCGCAGAAAAAACAAATAAACAATTCGCAGGAATTGAGTTCCACAATGCTGATCTAAAAGTTGAGCCAACTCACCTTCTTGAGTTCTTCAACGTTTTAATCCACCTTTTCAGAAACTGTATCGACCACGGTATTGAAACACCAAGTGTAAGAAAAGAATTAGGTAAAGACCCTGCTGGAAAAATCACCGTTGTCTTTGATCTGTTAAAAACAGATAAAGAAGAGCTGTTTTGCTTAAATGTTCAGGATGATGGTTCAGGGATCAACAGTGAAGTTATTAGAAGAAAATACAGCGAGAAAAACCCGACAATCGATATTTCTAACTATACTGAAGACCAGATTATTAACATTATCTTTGACCCGTTCTTCTCCACGAGAGATGAGGTCAGCGCCCTTTCAGGACGTGGTGTAGGTATGTCTGCGATTAAGGAAGTAGTAGAGAAACTTGGTGGCCGTATTGAAATCGACACCGTAGTTGGGCGTGGTTCGAGCTTCTTATTCTTTATTCCAATAGGTAGATCTTAATAAAAAAGGCCCCACGAAAGTGGGGCCTTTTTTTTTGTTAAGAACCTTTCAGTAGCTTAACTAAAACTTTTTCTTTAACCACTAGAGGGTCATAAGGCTTAATAATATAGTCTGTGGCACCTGACATGATTGCCTGAACAATCGTCGTCTTTTCATTCTCAGTACTCACGATAAAAATCGGGGTCTTTTTATAGGCCTCAAGTCCTCTTAAATTTTTTAGTAAAGTGATTCCATCCATTTCAGGCATGTTAATATCTGAAAAAACAATTTCATAAAAGTTGCCGTTAGCTGCTTCAGATTTTACATGATCAAGTGCCTGTCTTCCATCTTCACTTTGCTTAAGATTGCTAAAGCCTAGCTCGGTTAAAATTCGAACCAAATCGGCGCGCATTGAGGGAAGATCATCTACGATTAAAATTTTGCTGTCGAAACCTAGGACCGTTTTTGCTGACATATTGAGTGCCTCGAAAAGGGATGGTAAAAGAGTGTACAAATTATAATTTAATTCTATGCGCTCTTTCTTTTAAGATAAAGAAAAAATCTTTAAGATGAAAATAAATTATTAATTACCCTATCTTACTACTTCAAAAAAAGCTTTTCATCTTCCAATGCTCTTACATGAATTTGATTTAGGTATTTTTAATAGTGTCTTTATTGGTTGGCACTAGTGAAGAAATTTCGAATGATCCACATCCAGTGGCAGTGAAAAATGAAAAGTAGAGCCCTTTCCCAGCTCACTTTCGGCCCATATTTTCCCATGGTGAGTTTCTACCACTATCTTGGCTATCGCAAGTCCTAGCCCTGTTCCTTGTTTTGATGTTTCTTGTACTTGCCAATAACGATCAAAAACATGCTCAAGTTGATCCTTACTCATGCCATGGCCTGAATCATGAATTGAAATCACCACTTCATCCTCTTTAAAGCTCATCGCCACATGGATTTCTCCGCCCTCTGGAGTGAACTTCAAGGCATTCCCGATGATATTTGAGAGCACCTGTTCAACTCGAACCTGATCACAGTAAATGATCTTCCCGTCTTCAATAAGCTCAGAAGTAAGCCTAATATTTTTTGAATGGGCGATAGGTTTAAACTGCTCAATGACTTCTTTGGTAAAACGTGCCAGCTCACACTCTGTAGGCTCTAAAAGAAGTTTCCCTGCTTCAAGCTTTGTATGATCGAGTAAATCAAAAACCATTTTTTCCATTTTATCTACCGATCGAAAAATAATGGATAAACCTTTTGTCACTTCAACATCAGAGCATTTTGTATTGCGGGAAAGCTTTCTTTCCACATACTGCAATCCCAGTTTAATCGAAGAAAGGGGATTTTTTAAATCATGAGAAACAGTATCGACAATCTCTTTTCTTGCATTTGAAATATACGCCTCTTTTTCTTCACTGCGTTTTTTGTGTTTAATGTTTTTTATGATGAGAGAACTGATAACGCCGGCAAAAAGAATACAAATAAGAGAGGCTGCACCTAAAAAAATAAGTACCCCTTTAGAAAGTCTGGCATCTTCTTTTTTAGCATTTTGAAATTCACGCATTTTAGTATCAACTAAAATCTGCAAAAGTGCAGGTAAGTCCCTACTGTCTTTCAAAGGTCGTAAACTGCTAAAATACTCATTCACTTCGCGAGCAGAGGCCCCACCTCGACTCATAGATATCCCCTTGGCTGCAGACGCATGCATGGTCTCTTCAGCACGAGAAATCTCGTCCAACAACTTTCTTTCTGCATGATCGTTGGGTTTTCTTTTTAGAGTTGCCAAGATTCTAACAAAATCTTCTCGGTTGCGGTCAAATGAAGTCAAAATACTTTCATCACCCGAGAGCACATAGATCGGCATGGCCGCAAACTGCATGGAGATTTCATAGTGAAGCTTTTGAGCAAGAATCAACTCTTCGGCATGCACTGAAACAAGATCATTTTTTTCTTCGACAATTTTACCTAAAGAAAATATTGCAAAGACAATAAAACCTAAAAGAAAAAACAATGTGAGAAAAGTATTGAAATAAATCTTGCGGTAGAATCCTTTCATCTGCATTATCCCTGAAATTCAATATTCTCAGGATAGGCTTAGCGTTTCCGAAGATCACGCCACTTGGCGTATATTTTTTTGCTACTGCACACTGAATATTTTGCTACCGAATAAAAAAGCATTTACCGACCAAACGAGGCCAGTATAGAATTGCCAAAAGCATTGTAACCTGTTTCTATGGGCCTATTATGATTCTTCAGTTTCTGACAACTCTTTCTCGTACAACAAGAAATGTTATCCTGGCAGGACTATCCATTATCCTGCTGTACACACTCCTTGGATTCTTATTCGTTCCCTATCTTTTAAAAAAGGAAATTAAAAAATCCCTCGATGCAACTTACCAAGTTAGCTCTACCATCGATACCATATCTTTTAATCCCTACACTTTTGAACTCATCATCGAAGGTTTTAATCTTCCAGATAAAAACAAAAGCCTCTTTAAGTTCAAAAGACTTTATGTAAATTTAACTCTCCTTCCTTTAATCACGAAAGAAATAAAAATTCAGTCAATATCTCTGGAGGAGACAGACGGACAGTTTATTATTTTTCCAAATGGTAAAACTAATTGGACAGTGAGCACACCGGCCAAAGCAGACAAAAAGAATGATACGAAAAAACCTTGGACTCTGACCCTGGAAAAAATAGAACTGATCAATAACCAGTTTTATTTTTCAGACCGCACTAAGCGCACTCCCCTTGATCTCCCTATGGGACCTATTAATCTCGCGGCCAGCAATATCAGCACTGTCATCGGAAAGACATCGGCGCTTGATAATCTGACACTCTCTTTGGGAAATCTTGGCAGCTTAAAGCTTAATGGTGATATTAGTCTTTCTCCACCCTCAGCAAAATTGAATTTTGTGGCCAGAAATTTTCCACTCGAATTTGCAAGCGCATATCTTTCAAGCACCACAAACTTAAAAATCAAAAAAGGTGTAATCAATCTTGATGGAAACCTATCTTACAAAAATGCCCAGTTTGACTTTAACGCTGACTCCAGTTTAAAAAATGTTGTAATGATAAATGACATTTCTAAGGAAGAGGCCATTTCATGGGACAGTTTAAACCTGGATGATTTTAAATTTAAAACCACTCCGATGAGTTTGCACATTAAAGAGTTGGAACTCGTAAGCCCTGTGACAAAAATTCAGCTTAAAAGTAATGGTGTCTTAAACCTAAAAGACTTCATGAGAACCACTGACTCCAACTCTGGTAAAGATGCTCCTAAAAATAATTCTAAAGAAATCACTAAAACGAAGAGACCTTTTGACTTCCTGATTTCAAATCTCCTGGTCTCAAAAGGAAATCTGGATTTTGCCGACTTTCAAATCAAACCTAATTTCCAGGCCCATATTGATAACATCAATGGTGCAATTGGCCCGATATCGATGAATGCTGGAGAAAAAATCAATATCAACCTTGAAGGAAAAGTTGAAGCCGCAGGAAAATTTAAATCTAATGGCCATATTATCAGAGGTGATTCCTCGGCCCTCAATCTGGATGTTAATTTTGCCAATATCGAGCTGACAACCTTTACACCGTACGCAGGACGCTTTGCTGGTTATGAAATCAAAAAGGGAAAACTCTATTTAGACTTAAACTACTCTCTTCAAAACAAAAGAATTAAAGGTAAAAACAATGTCCGTCTCGACAACTTCACGCTTGGTGATAAAGTCGATAGCGAGCATTCAACAAATCTTCCGGTAAAATTTGTTCTCTCGCTGATGAAAGACCGCAAAGGCCAGATCAAGTTCAAACTTCCGGTTGAAGGAGATGTAAACTCTCCGTCTTTTTCTTTGGGAAATCTAATCTGGACTGCGCTTAAAAATATGATCATCAATATTGCGATGGCACCCTTTGATTTTTTAAGCAGTCTGGTTGCCGGCGGAGACAAACTACAATTCATTCAATTTGAGGCCGGAAAATCTCAACTGCCTGTCGATCAAACTGAAAAAATCGATCAGCTAAGCAAAATCCTAGAAGAACGTCCCGAACTCTTAATTGATCTGCAAGGACAGTTCTTTAAGAGTGACCTGATTGAACTCAAACAAAAAACCTCACAAAAGATTGAAGACCCGGCCACTCCTGCAGAGCTAGATGCCTTAAAAACATTGGCCATAGAACGTGCCCAGGCCATCCAAAAGGCCTTAATTCTGAAAGCAGTCAATGCCGAGAGACTTTATTTACTCTCAGGAACCGGCTCGCCAGACGACAATAATCCTCCTCAGGTCAAACTTTCCTTAAAAATGAAGTAATCACCCATGAATTTTTTACACAAAAGAATCCCCTATCGGGATTCTTTTGCTAGTCTGCGCCAAATTCACAATGGATCTATTTATGAAAAATGTTTTTCTATTTTTATGCTTAATCCTTTCATCACATGCGATGGCCGAGACAAAACTTTCCGCTGATCTGGTGATTGATGATCTTCAATTCCAAAGACCTGTTAAAGGTGTAGGACGTGCAGGGACACTTATTTTTAAGAGTGCTAACGTCAACAACAATGGGATCATCTTAAACCTGACAAACGTCAACAAGTTCTTCGACTCTCAAATCTTTTTGCGTCCAACGTTCCTGGGGTTCACAACTCAATTTGGAAACTACGGGTTCACACTTGAAGAAAACAACATGCTAACAACTGTTAAAACCATGCAGCTGCAAAATTCAAATTTCATCCTTGATGACAACCAGCTAAACCTTTCTGGTGAACACTTAAAATTCGTGAATACTGATACAGACGTCATGCTAAAGAAGTTCAGGCTTTACTGCCAAAGTTCAGTTAGTACAGATCTGGTGACGAGCTGTTTAAACTACCTAACCCTGAATGGAACCAACACTGCTGAAAATGTTTATGCAACTCTTGATTATAAAGGAGTCAATCTTGTCACTGGTGACAAGACCGAACTGCTTGCAAAAGTTAAGACGGTTGATATTAGAAAAACAAATCTCTCAATGAGCATGACTGGATTAAAATCAGTAAGCAATGACTCTTATATTATCAATGCCGACACAGTTAACTTAAAATGTGCCAAAGACCCAAGCTTAACGACTTTTGATACTGTAAAACTGACAAAAGACTGCTTAAACAATTTGAAAATTGCTCCCTTAAAAGCAAGCTTAGTGGACAACCAGGCAAAATCTAATTTCAACCTTGATGTAAAAGACATTGCAGTTGAAAAGAAAATTGTCTATTTCGCACTTAATAGCGGGACACTCTCAGATCCTGTATCGACAACTTTCATTCACGATATGTTATTAAACTGTAGAAAAGAAACTGACACAGATCTGTTGGAACTAAACCAGGTTATCAATGACTGTGTGACTTACGCGCGCATTAATATCGGCGAAGTAAAAAGCACAAAACCTGACGACAATAAAGGAAGCTCAATTAAAAAAATCGCCGTCAACTCTGACAGCGGAAAAATGCTGATTCAGGCAGATGTGAAAATCGTTGGTTTTACTTCAAGAGTTTCAATCTATGCTAACGCAGGATTCAACCAGACCACTGGAAAACTAACTCTTACAGTTACTGACACTAAACTTCCGTTAGGTTTTACATCGGTAAAATTATTGATGTATTTCCTTAAAAAGAATTTAATTTCTAAAGATGTGACTTACCAAAATAACAATATTATTATTTCACTATAGAGGTATTTATGAAAAATTTAATGATCGCTCTTTCTCTTGTTCCTACCATCTCTTTTGCAAACATCTACGGCTGCAACGGTGCTGGTTTTTCAATTGAACTAACTGGTAACCCAATTGAAATGAGAGTTGCTGGAAATGGCCTGAACACAATGGCACAAAACGTTCGCGTTTCTTCGACATTCGATACTGTGGTAACTGGAAATATTGCCAATCCTGCTTCAACTATTAAGTTGACGATTAAAGATGCAAGTTTTGGAAACCCTGGAGACAGATTCAATGCTGGTCTTCAAGTGTCTTCTGCTTCTGGTGTAAAAGATTATAATGGAATTGTTTGTATCCGCGGAAACGAATAATAAAAGATAAAGTTTTTAGCAGCATTCTCTCAAAAAAAGAGAATGCTGCTATTTTTTTAGGCCTTAATTTTCGGAAGTCTCTTTGCTGCTTTTGCCAAAATCTCGATATAAAAACTCTCACCATTCTCACTCACTTCTTTATCAATTGATTTATTGATTTCTGAAACATGAATCGTCTGGGCATTGTCTTTGTCTTTTCCAAATTTACAATCGAAGTCCCAGAAGTCTGAACCTTCGGCCACAGTCTTTCTTCTTTCTCTGGCAATGTACTTGTTGATTTCGTGCTTAACTGCATCCACCTGGCGAGCTGGAGCTAACTTTGTATCTGTAAGCTTAAATACTTTTTTCATATCAATTTATCCTAAATGAATTGGGGTCTGGCACAGGAGTAACACATCCAGACTATAAACGCACGCGGCTTTCAACAAAAAGCACCCGTCCCAAAGGACGGGGCCTTGATATCATCCATGGGTTAGGGCCCACAGACTTATTACTTACATTTATCGACTTTCTCCTGCAGAGACTCTAGGTAGGCATACTCTGTTGCAAACAGAAGTGATTTGGCCACAGAGATACTGTAGAGCTCCTCT
>JBEIPV010000141.1:0-6908 GCA_040376855.1 Bacteriovorax sp. | reverse complement strand
CAACCATACGTTTCAATGGAATTCAAAACGGCAGGTGCTAAGCGCTTCGAAGAAGCAACTGGTGCTAACATCGGTCGCAGAATGGCCGTTGTTCTTGATGGAAACGTTTACTCAGCTCCAAACATTCAGCAAAAAATCGCTGGTGGACAAGCTCAGATTACATTAGGTAGCAGTGCAAACTTCAATAAAACGATGTCAGAAGCTCGCGACCTTGCCCTGGTTCTTCGTGCCGGTGCTCTTCCAGTTCAGCTTGATTTCTTAGAGCAAAGAACTGTTGGTCCTAACCTTGGTAACGATTCAATTCAAAGTGCAAAATTCGCTTCAATTGTTGGATGTATTTTAGTCTTTATTTTTGCAGTTGTTTACTACCGTTTTTCTGGTGTCATCGCGATCGTCACTCTTCTTTTAAACGTTCTTTTCACAGTAGCTATTTTAGTTGCCATGGAAGCCACGTTAACACTTCCGGGGATTGCAGGTATTGCTCTGACAGTTGGTATGGCCATCGATACGAATATCATTATCTTTGAGAAAATCAGGGATGAATTAAGAAAAGGTTTAAGCAGTGTTAAGGCCTATGAAATGGGATTTGATTCAGCTCTTTGGACAATTCTTGATGCTCACATTACTCAGGCAGCAGCAGGTTTCTGTCTTTTAAATTTTGGTACAGGTCCAATTAGAGGATTTGCAGTAACTCTTCTTGTTGGTATTGCGGTAACTGTTTATACGGCCTATTACGTGTCTCATATCCTATATGAACTATATATGGAGAAGACAGGTTCGAAGGCACTTAGTATCTAAGGTATTTAATTTAAGTTTAATGTTGGAGTAGTTTATATGATGGAATTAATTAAACACGGGACGAATATCGATTTCATGGGAAAACGTAAGTACGTTATGACTTTCTCATTGATCATCACGCTTCTTGCCCTGTACGGAATCTTTTTTAAGATGGAATACGGAGTCGACTTCAGAGGGGGAGCAGAGATTCAAACTAAGTTTGAAAGAAATATTCAACTTGATGATCTTCGTGGTGCTCTTGATAAAGGTGGATTTCACGGAGTCAGTGTTCAGACTATTGGTGAAGAAAAAGACAATGAAGTTCTTATTAAAGTTCAAGCTGACGAAGGGTCACTGAATGTTATTACAGAAAACGTTTCAAAAGTTTTAACTGAGTCTTTCACTGAAAACAAAGTTGAAATTAGAAAAGTAGATATCGTTGGTCCAAAAGCGGGGAGCGAACTAAGAATGTCTGCTGTTAAAGCGATGTTCTGGGCCATTTTATCGATTATGGTTTACATGGCCATCAGATTCGACTTCCGTTATGCACCAGGGGTAATGGTTTCACTTACTCATGATATTATCATCGTGACTGGTGTCCTAGCTTTCGTAGGAGTTGAATTCTCTCTTCACATTGTAGCTGCACTTTTAGCTATCATTGGTTACTCAGTTAACGATACTGTTATCGTTTATGACCGTATCCGTGAGCACGAAGAAGGCGGGGATACGAAGAAGAACTTAAAAGAGCACATTAACGATGCCGTTAACGATACTCTTTCAAGAACAATTCTTACTTCTGTAGCGACTCTTTTTGTTTCAGCTTCAATGTATTTTTTTGGTGGAGCAGCGATTAAAGATTTCTTCCTGGCAATGTCTATCGGGATTATCTTCGGAACTTACTCATCAGTTTACGTAGCAGCTTCAACGACTTTATTTATTGATGGTTTAGCGAAAAAATCAAAAAAGACGAATGCAACACAAGCCACAGTTTAAGTTTTTAAAAATCATTTTAATCATGGGCCTTCTATCACTAGAAGGCCTTTGTTTTGCCCAGGCCCCAGATCAGAATCTGGAGTCTAAAGTTAACCCGACCACAAATCCACAAATCGATACTGAGAAGCCTACTGAGGCCCCTCAGGAAGAACACGACACTCAGGATTTAGAAAAACTCCTGAAGAAGTATAACACCGACCAGGAAAAGATCCTGGAAGATGCTAACAAACTTCACAGTGAAACAGGTTCTAATGAAGTCAAAGAAAGCGAGATCAATGAAATGCCTCGCTCTGAAACGGCCCACGAACCAAAGAGCAAAGATCCGGTCACAGAAATGTATGAGACGGGGATGAAGTCGAGGCACAAAGGTGTGATTTCTACTGAGCTATCAAACTCAGTGAGACTTGCTCTTCTTCCTCTTCAAAAACTAAGTGAAAAAGAACTCCTTAAGCGCCTTGATGAGAGTACAAAAGAATCTCCTGTCAGACCTTATATGGATCAGTTTCCTAATGTAACACTTTTTGCAGTGAGATTGATCAAGGATAAAGAAAGCATCCCTTCAATGGTCAAAATTTTAGAAGATAGAGACCGTCTGATCTGGTTTGCCGGAGTGATGATCTCGACGATTATTTTCGGATTCCTTTTAAAGAGATTCATGCACAGAGAGGGAAGAAGCTTTCCAAAAGCGGCCCTATACTTCTTCGTCAGGCTTTATATCATGTTTGGAATCAGAGTCGCTGTCGTGTATTACTTTTACAGCACAGAGCTCACGCCTGCCGCCAAAGTCTTTAAAACAACTTTCATGTAAATTAAGATTTAGGGATGCAACCGATACGTTTATCAGTTGTCGCTTCGTTCGTTGCCTGTCCAGTAGGAACGTTTCCGTTTAGAGTGCTCGGAGTTCTAACTGTGAAGAGTTTTCTACCACCAGATGTCAATGGATCTGCTGTTGTACTTACCGGCCAGTAGTAGTAAATAGTCTTGCTGTTCATCGCGGCCGCGTTTGCTCTAATCTTCAGACCATTTTCAATATAGAATCCATAAGACTTGAGTGTCGTTTCGCGAACAAACATTGTTCCGTAAAGTGTTTTGTAGTTTGATCCATCTAAAACAGTTTCACCTTCTTTTTCTGCCAGGTAAACTCCTTCCGTATCATCCATATACTTACCTAATAAGTTAAGCAGAGGCTGATTTCCTGTGAAGTGGATAGAAGTCGGGCAGTATGTTTTCTGTGTCGTCGTATCAAAGAAAGGAATCATAATATACCCAAGAGGGATATTTGCACTCGCAGTCGTTGCCGTCGTTGGGCGATTTGGATAACTTAAAAGTCTAAACAGATCGATCGTTGAACCAGTAATGTTGTATTCACTAGCAAGTTCATCTTCCAGCATTTTGTTGATGGTTAATTTTCCACCGTTTTCTGCTTTTGCCACAAAACGCGTGTCGGCCTTATCCCACATTGCAAAGGCCTGAGGAATTAATTCCAGACGGTCAAACTCAGCAGAGTCTGGATAAGGGTGAAGCTGTTCATCGTGACAAACAACCTGCGATTGATTCGATCCACCAGCTGGTGCAATCGGCGTAGGTGTTTCGTTAGCTGCAAAATAATAAAAGATTCTGGCAAACGTTGTTCTAATAATATTTCCGGCCGGATCAACTTTTCCACCGTAAGTCATACAAGTGTATTGGTTGATTGGTGCGACTTTTAGAGCACCTGTTACAATTGTTGTATCCGATGGTTGATCTTTTCTTCTGATCTGGAATTCTTTTGATTGAGCGTTTGATCCCGTTTGCGTTTCAACCAGTTTTAAAATCCATGTACGATTTTTTGCCAGAGATAAAACGTTAACGTTAAAAGAATTTGAACCAGCTGTTACGTTTGCTGGCAGTGAAAAAGTATTTGTACCATCAGTAGCAGACACATAACATTTTGGGTTTGTCTCATCGTTTGCTAACTGAACAGAGCACCAGTTATAAAGGTTTCCAAGTTTTGTATTAAGTGCGATGTCTGGGCCCACAGTTGTGTTTACGTAAAGGATTGGTTGATCACTTGGTGTTTTGTTCGCACAGAATGTATCGCAGTTATTGATGATGTCCGATTTACCATTAATACACGAACAGAAATCGCTGTTGATATCAATCGCATTTGTTGGTCTTGTCTCTACTGTAATATCTGGAGCGCAAATGTTGGCAGAGCCATTAACAATTTTAAGGATAGTAGAGTTATTGCTTGCAACCAGTTCTTGTTTTACTTTTGCCAACTCTTCCGTAGTTGCAAGGTGAAAGCCTGCTTCAGTTGCAGTTCCTGCCGTACAAACATTCGTACATGTATCATAAGGTGATTCGTAGATAAGGAAATCGTCACCGCAACCGTTTTCATTCCCTTTAATAACAGAGAAGTCTTTTACAATCCCGCGCTTTTTAGCGACAGATGCATCCCCAATACACGAAGAGGCCACAATCATCATTGCAGCAATCGATAGGGTTGATAAAATAGTTTGCAGGCCTTTTATCTTATTCATTGGATTTGTAAGTTCTCCTAGTGCCTTAATCGACTTCTATAGATTCAAACTTTAATCCTTTTGTGGTCTTGTCTTATTTTAGGCCCAAAAAAGGCCGTCCTCTTATTGAAACCGAAAGCTCGTTAAAAAGGTCGTAGTTTCATAATCTTACAGAAGCTCTCGATAGATCTTCCGTAGTGGGACTTCGCCCAAATTAATGGGCGGCCTCAAGGGGGAATCCTGCTCTTTGAAAGGCCAGTAGGAGAGCTGTAAAAGGGCATTTTGATCTATAGAGGCCGGATCGTGATATAATTTTGGTAGCTAACTTTGCTCATTAACGATTTATGGCATGGAAAATACATAAATTTCCCTGTTGCTTATATAATTTTAGTGACTTAGACTAATATTAAGCGCTTGAGATGAGCTAACTAAAGTTTTTCGAGACTCTAACCGATAGAGATCACACAAAGTTTAAAAATCCTGAAGGAGATACGGCCATGACGAAGGCAGATTTGATTGCAGCCCTTGAAAAACAAGCGAACCTTACTCACAAGCAAGCTGAAACAATCATCAACATCACTTTTGATAGCATGATCAAAGCTTTATACGAAGACGAGAGAATCGAGATCAGAGGTTTCGGATCATTCGCAAATAGAAACTACAAAGCGTACGAAGGACGTAACCCTAAGACTGGGAAAATCGTAAAGGTACCACCTAAGAAAGTTCCATTCTTTAAAGTTGGTAAGGAACTTAAAGAGATGGTTGATGAAGGGAAGGATAAATACGTTATCCGCGAAGCTTAGTTTTAACTTCAAACTCATTAATTTTACATTGACAAATTAAGGGATTTTTTGCAAAATCCCTTTAATCATTTTTCATTGGAGACGTGCCAGAGTGGTCCAATGGAACGGTTTGCAAAACCGTAAAGCCGGCGGTTCAAATCCGCCCGTCTCCTCCATGAAGATGATTCGCCACAATTCTTAAAATCATCCATATTCGTCGTTCACTATCTATGCGTAATGTAATTAGAATACATTAAACTCAAAATCGTATATTTATAAATAATCGGATCAGCATATCCTTTTTATACGATTTCACATTCATGCCTTTTTTTAGCTTAAACTTAATTAAATTTATTAATTAGACTTTGAGAGAGGCTTATGAAATTCCTAATCATTTGTTTTATTTTTGCATTTCCTTCAGTATTTGCAGCGGACAATGCAATCAATTTATATGCCACTTACTCTCCAAAGATTGTTCAAATTTTAACGAAGTTAGATAGGTCAGGTACAGGTTTTTTTATTTCTCCGGAAGTGATTATAACTAATCGTCATGTTGTTTTGTCATATAATCAGGAGGTGAAGAAGTGGGATGCTCCTAAAAAAATTCTTATGAAGAATGGTTTAACGATTGAGAAATATAAAAATATAATATGCTCGATGAGAGTAGATCTCTGCGTGATAGTTGTTGAAAAACAAAAATCAATTGTTGATGACTCAAAAATTTCTAATAGAGCTATAATTCCGGGTGAAGATGTTTTTGCAGTTGGACATCCTGCTGGTGTCGGCACGCCTATTATTACTTCCGGTATAATTAGCTCAGAAGAATTTGAGATCCCAGGCTTAAATTATAAAAATGAACATATAAAATTTAGTGGATTTACGACAAATACTGCAGTTTCTCAGGGAAGCTCAGGGTCACCATTATTAAGTAAAACTGGTGAGCTTTTAGGAGTAGCAGTAAGTATTCACAGAACTGCACAAAATTTAAATATTATTATTAGCTCTTCTGAAATTAATTTATTCGCTAAATATATAGCTGAACGTAATACAAAGGAAGTTTTCGGATTTGAAGAGGGATTTGACACTCTTTTGACCCAAGAAACACAGAAGCATCTCTTGGTGAAAGAGTCAGAAAAGGTTGTTGCGATGAGTGGAACACCTGTAAAGAAGATTGATCATGTTCAAGATAGATCAGATGAAATTAGAAATGTGCTAAAAGAATTTCTACCTGATTTGAAAGTTTGTTATGATTCGGAACTAAAGCTATTGACTGAACATGAATCTATAAATTTGACAGGTAATGTGAAAATTAGTTTTAAGATTAGTAGAGATGGATCAGTTCAAGATGCAGAAATAATTTCTAGTGATCTTGTTTCTGAGAATTTAAATAAATGTATGAGTAGTGTAATTACTAAAGCTAAATTTGTAGCAGTTGAATCTGGTGAATATATTAATGTGGTTCAGCCCTTTTATTTACGTGCTGTTACTAAAAGTAATTTGTAGTTAACTTTTAATTCAAACTTGTTAGCAAGACGTTGGATCGAATATCATAATGCTGTAAGTTTAATTAATCTTCAAAAAGGTTCCAGTACACTTTTCTGGTTGTGATGAAGCAAGAAAAGTGTGTTGGAACAAAATTAATATGACTAGTAGAATAGGAAATATGCACCTGCACTACCACAAGTCTGCTGGCACTTTTTAAGGCACCTTTTAATACACGCCCTATTCGGCCGGAGGACTATCAAATTCGGCAAGTTTTATTGTCCCAGCTTCGGTTCCATCAGATACCCATAGCTCCAATATATTTGTATTCATATTAATGAAACTCCAAGCTGATTTATCTCCAAAATGATTT
>JBEIPV010000165.1:0-5567 GCA_040376855.1 Bacteriovorax sp. | reverse complement strand
TAAAGACATTACGGTTTATGGAAACTACATGCACGGGACCCACGTAACGGGAATCGCTGCTAGAATGTCTAACGAAGCTAAGATGATCGGAATTAAATTAATCCCGACAGAAGTAAAACTTCCAGGACAAAAATCTGCTGATCTAGCGATCACAACAGGTAAAAAAACTGAAGTTTTCTCTACTGAAGATAAAGGTCTTAAAGAAACGCTAATCAAAAAAGCTCTTGAAGCTCTTGCAAAACAACAGGCCGTAACTTTTGGTGAAATCGGAAGATACATCAACGGTCACAAAACTGCTGTTATGAACGGATCTTTTGGTACATCATACGATGCAATCTCTGGAGTGATCTCTCAACTTTATAAGTCGATCTTCAAAAAAGACCCGACGGCCGAAGAGTTAAAAACTTATGTTGATCATTATTTTGTAACTGCTGTAGAACAAACAAAAGCATTCACAAACTCTGCACCAAATACACTTTTCGTATTTGCTGCTGGTAACGATGGATCAAACAACGATGTGAAGCCAACAACTCCAACAAACGTTGTCGCTGAAAATAAAATTTCAGTTGCTGCAACAATTGCTGATCAGTCTCTGGCAAACTTTTCTAACTACGGTGTAAAAAACGTTGAAGTAGCAGCACCAGGTGTTGGTATTTTATCTACAGCTCCTGGAAACTCATACATTCCAGTTTCTGGTACAAGCCAGGCAGCTCCTTATGTAGCTGGTGTTGCGGGTGCAGTAAAAGATGCTAACCCAAAACTAGACTTCCGTGGAATCAAGAAAATCATTCTTGAAACTGTAGACGTTAAAGAATGGTTAAAAGGAAAAGTAACAACGTCAGGATTAGTGAATGCAGCTAGAGCGGTGAGAGCTGCTGAGCTTTCAAGAACTATGGATCTGGCAAAAGCTATCGCTCAGTCAAAGAATGATGTTCTTCCAAAAACTAACAATGAAAAATCGATGAACACGTACTACCAAGTGCCAAAGTCGATGATCATGCCTCTACCAAGCACAATCATTGTTAAATAATCACCATAGACATAGATAAAAAAGATTGGGCCTCTAAAAAAGAGGCCCTTTTTTTTTCATTACTTGTATAAACGTTGAACACAGTCTAGGCGTTGTATCTTTGTTATTTTCATCAATTGGTTTAGTTTATCTTTCATGATTATAGCTAATGCCAAAGATTTTATTAATAACGTTGATGACGAACGTTGTAATGAAAGAGAATTCAAAAAAATTGCCATGGAATTTTGTGAGGCCTTAAAAGTTGTAGGGATTACCACCCTTCCTTTTCGTTCGAGCTCTAATCTACACTTCTCAAAACGCTCAAAAAAAGACCAAAAAAAGATCATCGCTTATCTTGATCTCAGCTTATCCGTTTTGAATGAATGCATCTTATCGGGACAGGACGCTTTTGATAATAGAGTTTTACTGTGGCGAGTTTTTAAGCGTCTTGGTCCTGTACCTCAGGATGATTTGTTCGATAAAATCCACGACGATGACTTGATTGAAATTTATTTTACTGACCACACACCATTATTTAGAAATTTAAAATTTTACCGTGAATTTTCATACACTGTTGATGAGGCCCTGTGCCAGACATGGTATCAGTTCTGTCGAAGAGATATTGTCGTGACATTAAAGACGATGAGATTTGCTTTGAATTTTATGAAAGATGGAAGACAAACCAAGGCATGGACTATTCCCAGACACTACGTTGATGAGCGTGGGACAGCAATGGAGCTCAGAGCGCTGATGCTACAAAAATATCTCTCTGGAGTTCATCATGACGGAAAATTGATGGCCGTCGTTTGCACCAGCGAAGTCAGTATCGTTGGTGCAAAAGGAAAGCTGTTTTAATCGAGAATATCAATAATTCCGGTTTCACCGTTAATTCTAATTTTCATTCCGGTTTTTAATTTTTTCGTTAAACCTTTAATCCCTACAATTGTCGGAAGACCCATTTCACGGGCAACGATGGCCGAGTGAGACAGAAGTCCACCGCGCTCGACTAATAAGGCCGAAAGAGAAGGGTAAAGGGGAATCCATCCCGGGTCAGTTCTTTCGGTGACCAGGATTTCTCCGTTTAACGTCATGTCGTCGTTTGAATCAATAATAACCTTCACCACCCCTTCGATAATCCCTGGCGAGCATGGGATACCTCTCATTTGATTTGGCAGCAGTGTCGATTCATCGAAGACCACTTCCTCTTCTTTTGGCATATGTTGGTTGTTCCAGTACACAGGGCCTCTTGTGGCAAAACGAGGTGCCGGTTCTGCGTCTTTGTAATAGTCGTACTCAGTTTTTCTGACGTTGATGACCAGGCGAAGGTTTTGAATGCTGTTGGTTCCTTCTAGCGCTCCTTTTAATTCTTCAAGCGATAAGAAGAAGATGTCTTCTTTTTTATCGATGATATTACTCTTCGTGAAGTCTTCACCGATGGCGTAGAACATGGCGCGGACAACACCGTAAATACGAGTTCTACAAAATCTCGTGTTCTCACGGTTCATAACGGCCTTACGTGCATGTTTTAGCGACCACTTATAAATAATTTTTTTAACACCAGTGATGTTTTTATCTAAAAGGGTTTCAGCATTTTCTCTGATTTCTTTTTCGCGTTTTTCGTATTCATGTAAATCAACTTGTCCGCAGTTGATTAAGTTTTTTAAGAATACAAAAAAGAGTCCTGGTTCCTGGTGCAGGTCTTTTTGCTCCAGCTTCATTTCACTCATACAACGGAAACCATACTTATCAATGTACTCTAAAACCATATGGTAGAATTCTTGAAAAGGTGACTGGTTAATGGCCTCAAGGCACATATCGTTTGGAGTAGTCAGGATTAATTCTTTTAGTTCAGGCTTTCTTGAAACATAACCCGACATAACGATCAAGCGTCTTGTTGGTTCGGCCGACTCCAGGTTTCCATTTCCGGCCAGAAGGTCGTTATTGAAACCTTCACCTAAATGCGAAAGCCATTTTCTAGTTAGCTTCTGGAAGATCCCATAGTGAACCATACAAAGAAAATCGTTAATGATAGGAGCGTGCCATTGCCATAACATCTCACGCTCAAGTGCTTGGTAGTGCTCATAAATTTTATCGGCCGGTAAACGGTTGTATTCAATTTTTCTAAACTTGTTATAAACAACGTGGAAGTTCGTTAAAAAATCATCAACAACGTTTTGAATATTTAAATGGAAGTAGAAGAACTTCATCCCAGTGATGAATGAGCGAACTTTTGCAAACGCCCCATTGTGAAATTCAGGTGGCTTCACTCGTTCTGCAATCTCATCTTGTAAGGCCTCATTGGTTCCCATCATCGTTTCCATGAAGGCACGGTTGTATTTGTACCCTGGAAGAATCGACGTCAGTTTATACCAGTTTAAAAGATTGTAATAAACGCGTCCGTAAAAAAGACCTAACATGTTTTTTAGGAAATAATCCATTTCTTTAATGCGCGATTGAGGCACTAAAAGGATTTCGCAAAACTGCACGTAAACCTGGTGGTAAACGTAGTGAGCAAAACCGTATGTTAATGGCATGGTTAATCCACCATAACTCTCTACGATGTTGGAGTTGTCCCACATGTATAAAATACCGCGGCTGTTTTCAATTCCTGTTGTTACAGGACGAGATTGAAGAATGAAGAGTTCGCCGTCTTTGATGGCCCACTCAACGTCTTGTGGCCTTCCATAAAAGTTTTCAATTTTGTTGGCGATTTCAAAAAGAGCTTTTAAATCGTTGTGACTGATAGACTCTGCGTTTTGTTCGTTTAAGTGAACTTCCGCTTCAAGACACTTTTGTTCTTTGGCATCACGGATAAGCTTTTTTGTTTTTTCGACAATATTTTTTTCAATCACTGTTCCGTCTTTTTTATTTAAAACGTAAGTGTCAGCATCAAGTAGACCTGAAACTAAACCTTCACCAACACCATAAACAGAGTTGATAAAGATCTGATCATTTTTTCCATTGATCGGGTTACATGTGAAGAAAACTCCACTGATATCCGGGTCAATCATCTCTTGCAGGATAACAGAAACTTTGATGTTTAATGTATCGAGCTTATTAATGGTCCTGTAATGAAGTGAGCGCTCAGAGTAGGCAGAGGCCCAGCATTCTTTAATCGACTTGACGGTGTTGTCGAGGTCGGCAATGTAGAGATAACTGCTTAGCTGGCCGGCAAATGAGTGAAGAGCACTGTCTTCATCGTGAGCACTTGAGCGCACTGAAATGAGATCTTTTTCTAAAACCTCATAGGCCTTGGCGATTTCTTCGAAAACCGGAAGTGGCATGTTGGTATCAACAATCTTTTTTCTGATTTTATCAGCGATCTGAACCATTGAAAGAGAGCTATCAACTAAGATCGCCTGAAGTTCGGCATCGATTCCACTTTGAGTTTTAAATTCTTCAAAGAAGCTGGGAGGCAAGGTGATGAACTTGGGAACTTTAATTCCATTGGTGCTTAAAAGATAAAGGTTATGGCCTTTTCCACCAGATTCTTTTTTTGCAAAATGGTGAGTGCTCTCTTTGGTAATCGTGTATAACTTGCTGTGTTTCATTTTTTGCCTTTTAAGCTTTTAGATACGAGAAAATTAATATTAAGTAATAAACAATGATATAAACTGAACTAAAAAGTCTGAAGCGTTTTGCTGTTTTAGTGCTGTCTGCAACAATGTAGTGCAGAGATAAAAAGGCCAGTAGGATCAGGAGTGAGCCTAGTCCCCAAAAAAGGATGGTGTTATTAACTCCATTAAGAGTTGTCGCCAGATAGTAGGTAATAACCGCTTGAGAGGCCACTAAAATCACAGCGCCGGTGCGGCCAAAAAGTGAAGAGTATGTGTCTACACTTTGTCTTTCTTCGGAGCTCGAAAAAGTTTTTCTTCCAAATTCAAAAATATTAAACAGCAGCCAGTTGGCCATGGCAAAAGATAAAAAAGACCTCGTCCCAATAACTTCTAAAATTGTAAGTTTTGTAAGAAAACTAAAAATCGCAAAACTTAGAAGAGTGGTAACGATAGTGTGAACCAGTGCATACGTTGTCAGATAAGGTCTGATCTTTTCTGCGATGAAAAATTCTTTGTACATTAATAATGAATAAAGAATGGCGATGACAATGCTGGCAAAACTCTCAAGACCCATGAGCGAAAAACAGACCAGTTCAATAGCGATACAAACGGCCATCCCACGGTACATATCTTTGTGGGTTAAAAGCCCGCGTGGAAGTGGTCTGGTTTTATTGATCACGACATCGAGCTCATAATCTTTAACTTCGTCGTATAAACGAAGTTTAAAGTAGAAGGCGATGACCCCAATTAAGAGAGTGATAAAATTCATTGATGAGGCCACTAGAGGCACTGAAGCTTTGGCCACTAAGATATGGGCCGCAATAAAAACCACAATCATAGTTAAATGACTGGCCGGTTCAAATCTCTCTTTGGTGAATTGCCACCACGCCTGCTGTTTTGTCATTATTAAGTTTTCCCTAATATTTTTTTCTTCAGGACTTCGTACTCAACTTTACTATGGTGACGTGGGTCCATCGGAATGTCATCAACATGCAGGATCT
>JBEIPV010000113.1:0-9029 GCA_040376855.1 Bacteriovorax sp. | reverse complement strand
TACAAACCTATTGGGGCGAGTGCTTTATTAAGACGAAATATTCTTCTGTACGGAGTTGGAGGATTACTCACTCCGTTCATTGGGATTAAGCTGATCGATATTGTGATTAATTTAATTTAAGAGGACTTTATGAGAACTATAAAAACAGGATTACTTTTTTTCTTCTTTATGACCGTGATTCTCGGCGGGATTTACCCGGCCTTCGTTTATGGGGTTTCCCAAACATTTTTTACCGATAAGGCCCGCGGTGGAATTATTGTTCATAAAGATCAAAAGGTGGGGGCGAAGCTTATTGCCCAGGAATTTACAAACGAAAAATATTTTTGGGGAAGACCATCTGCTGCTGGATACAATGCAGTGGCAAGTGGGGCCTCAAACTACGCTTTAACAAATAAAGACCATCAGGCCAAGGTTAAAGAAAGAAAAGATAAGGGGTTAGACTTTGATCTGCTTACGACTTCAGGCAGTGGACTCGATCCACATATTTCACCTAAGGCGGCCTTGTTGCAAGTTGAGCGCGTGGCAAAAGCAAGAGGGCTAAGTCCTGAAGTGGTGGCCAACGTAGTAAAAGAAAATACTGAAGGAAGACAATTAGGATTTCTGGGTGAAGAGAGAGTAAATGTGCTAAAGTTGAATCTCAGTTTGGAGACATTAGTCCATGAATGATTACAACGACCGCCCCAATCCGGAAGACCTGCTTAAAGCAGTCAACCGCATGGAGCCTCATAAAAAAAGAGGGAAGCTTAGAATTTTTCTAGGTATGTGCCCGGGTGTCGGTAAAACCTATTCGATGTTAAAGAATGGGGCCGAAAGAGTTTCTCGCGGGGAAAAAGTTTTTACAGGAGTTGTCGAAACTCATGGGCGATCTGAAACGGAACTCGTCAGTCAGGCAATTCCTAAAATCCCTAAAGTGTCGATCAACTATAAAAATACCACGATGGAAGAAATGGATCTTGAATCCATTATTAACATTCAACCAGACTTAGTTCTGGTTGATGAACTTGCCCATACCAATATTGAATCTTCAAGGCATAAAAAACGCTACCAGGATATTGAAGAAATTTTAAATGCAGGAATTGATGTTTATACGACGGTGAACATTCAGCACATCGAGAGCATCAAAGATTCAGTTTTAAAAATCACTGGAGTGAATGTCCGAGAAACGGTTCCCGATTATTTTTTTGACCTGGCCGACCAGATCGAGATTGTCGACTTATCTCCCGATGAATTGCTTCTGCGTTTAAAAGAAGGAAAAGTGTATCTCGGAGACCGCGCTGATAGAGCAGCAGAGAACTTTTTTAAGATTGAGCATCTTATTGCTCTAAGAGAGCTCGCTCTTCGTTTTATTGCAGAAAAGGTCGACCATGAACTGCAAGATCAGATGGTTTTAAAAGGATTAAGCAGTGCCTGGAAAACCAGTGAGAAATTGCTCGTGGGTATTAGCCATAGCCCTTATTCAGAAAGACTCATCAGGGCCACGCGCAGAATGTCCTCGATGATTGATTGTCCCTGGTATGCGCTTTACGTGCAAACAGGTGAGACTCTCTCTGATGATGATCAAAAACAATTGCGAATCAATATTGAGTTGGTGAAAAATCTGGGTGGTGAACTGGTCACCAGTATGGACACCGACCTCTTAAATGCTTTTAGAAGAACATGTAACGATAAACGCATCACTCAGATTATCTTAGGACGCCCGGATAAAAGAATCTTCAAAGATTTATTTTTGGGAGGAAATCTTCTGGATCGTCTGGTGGATTCAAAGAGTGAAGTGGATATTCATGTCATTCGTTCTGAAAGACTTCCCATTTATAAAGGGCTCTCTTCGAAAATTTTAAGTGCACTCCCAAAATTTCATACGTCATTTTACAGTTATTATGGGGCCACATGGCTCATCCTGGGAATTTCAATTATCGCTTATTTAATAGCTCCTTATATGGGCTATCGTTCGATGGGATCCTTATTTCTCGTCGCCATTTTATTTTTTTCAACTTTTTTAAGCAGAGGTCCACTGATTTTTTGTGCTTTATTAAGTGCATTCATCTGGAACTTCTTTTTTATCCCGCCTAAATTCACGCTTGCTATTCAGACGAAAGAAGACATCCTGATGGTGGTCTCTTACTTTATCGCTGCGATGGTGGGAGGAATCCTGACTTCTAAAATTAAGCGCCAGGAAGAAATCCTTGAGCGCAGAGAAAAACTGACCAGAACTCTTTATGAATTCACCAAAGAGTTGTCTTCTCAATCTGATGAAAAGAAGATCATCCAGTTTTTAAGAGGGACTCTGGAAGACAATTTTGGAACTAACGTAAAAATATTGGTGAGTGACTCAAAAGAGCACACGCTCATCAATGATGTTTTATTAAATGAAAAAGATTACTCCGTGGCCCTTTGGTCGTACCACCATAATAAAAAAGCAGGATGGTCAACGGCAACATTATCGGCCGCCGATTGTATCAGTATGCCTTTATCAGGTGAGAGTGAAGTTTTAGGAACTGTGCTTTTTTATCCTGAAGATAAAAAGAAGCAGTTTAATATAGAACAAGAAATCATGATTGACTCACTGATGAAGCAAGCTTCATTGGCGCTTGAACGGGTCATCTTCGGAAGACAGGCCCAACAGCTAAAACTAGCGGAAGAATCAAAAAAGCTGCATGAAACATTACTCAATTCAGTGTCTCATGAAATGCGCACACCTCTTACGGCCTTAATTGGTTCAGCCTCGGCCTTAACTAATAAAGTTGTTGTCGAAAATGCAGAAACCAGAGAGCTGCTTACAGGTGAGATCATCTCATCTGCCAAGAGACTTAACCGAGTGGTTGAAAACCTGCTCGACCTAAGCAGGCTTGAGCGAGTTGGTTTTGTCTTAAAGAGCGAGTGGTTTAGCTTTGATGAATTTTTTCACGATTTAAAAGTCCAATCGCGTGAAGAGCTTGGTGTTCAAAATATTGAATTAAGCGGAAAACTCTCAGAGCTACTGGAGGCCGATTTTACCTTGCTCATGCATGCCTTTAGCAATCTGGTATCCAATTCACTTAAATACGCAGGTAAAACGGCCGTTATTAAGATTGCCGTCGATACCGAAAGTCCCGACGAGTATCAAATCTATTTTACCGACAACGGTCCGGGAATTGCTTCAGATTACAAAGACGAAATCTTTGAAAAGTTTTTTAGGCTTCCCAATTCCGCTTCCGGTGGATTAGGATTAGGTTTAGCGATCGTGAAGAGCATTATTGAGCTTCACCAAGGCTCAATTGAGTTATCAGATAAGTTTAAAGGGGCGTGTTTTAAAATCACCCTTCCTAGAAAAAAGATTCCAGCTTCAATGCATGAGCTTGTGAGTGAACATGAATAAAATTTTAGTTGTCGACGACGAAACATCTATCCGCAAATTTTTAAGAGTCTCACTTGAGGCCAGTGGTTTTGAAGTGTACGAAGCTCAAAACGGACAAGAAGGTTTGCAGAAGATTATCGAAGTGAAACCTTCATTAGTCATTTTAGATCACGGCCTTCCCGATATGAACGGGATTGAAGTCTTAAAAAAATTGAGAGAGTGGTCGAGTGTGCCGGTCATTTTTTTAACCGTCAGAGACAATGACGAAGATAAAGTATCGGCCCTTGATAACGGCGCAGATGACTACCTGACAAAGCCTTTTAGCATGCCGGAGCTTTTAGCAAGAATCAGAGTAGGGATCAGGCATTCAAAAACGGAAGAGTTAAAACCTATTCTCGTTTTTGGAAAACTGAGTTTGAATCAATCCACTCATAAGGCCGCTTATGATGGCCATGAACTAAAATTGACTTCAACTGAATATGATTTATTAAAACTGCTTTTACGTAACGGTGAAAAGCTGGTTCCTCATCGTATGATCTTAAAAGAAATTTGGGGGCCCAACTCGGTCGAGCATACTCATTACCTGCGCGTGTATTTCGGGCAATTGAGAAAGAAATTAGATGGGGTGAGTGCTGGGGCAGGTGAGATTATTGAAAATGAATCAGGGGTGGGCTACAGGCTTAAACCTGTAGCCTCATAAATTATCTTGGACAACTAACTTTTTTATAACTTTCTTGAAACTTCGCTGTGACTTTTAATCCGTTTTCATACCATTCTGGTGACTGATCTGGAGTGTGGCATCCCAGGCACTTATTCTTGATATTAAATTCAATATCTTTTTGTGCCAGCTTCTTAGCATTTTTAGAAGGGTGTAGTTCTTCCGCTGAATGGCAGCTTAAGCACTGAACATTTGCAAAGTTTTCTTTCACACCAGCTTTTTTGTCTAAAGCAAACCATTGAACAGAAGCTTTTTTTACATCAGCAGGATCTGCATTTCGTACTGATTCAATGTGCGACCCAATCTTTTTTACTTCATCCCAGTATCCTTTCATCGGTTGCCCTTTGAAAGTGACCATGTTCTTTTGAGTTGTGTACCCACGAGGGTCATTTAATCCTAGCGAGTGGCATCCGATACAAGACAGGTTATTAGCTTCATTAACTCTTATAAGCGTCGTATAAGCGATAGCGTGAGGTGTAGCTTGCCAGAACTCAGCTTGTTTCTTGTGACTCTCTAAATAGCTCGCGGCCGTCTTAAACTTCTTCACGTTAGCGTTCACTGTTTCATGAAGAGTGTCACTCATTCCCATTTTGGCCTGCTCTTTAATCTGCAGGTCATTCATTTTGGTTTTGTGATCGTCGATGAAGGCCCTCATCGGGTTTGGTTCCAGGTTTCTTTCTAACTCATCACGAACTTCGTGCAGTTCATAAGTGTCAGTTTGTTTTTTAGAGTTCAAATCAATCTTGATGTCACCGATGTAGTGATTCTTCGATAAAGTCTGAACCATCTTCACGTTCCCTTCGTCTTTAGAAAAACGCAGGAAGCTTTGAGAGTGAGAGCCGATGATCCAGTCGATAAAAGGAAATTTCTTAGCGAGTTGCTCATCAGGGTCAATCCCCGAGTGAGATAGGATGACCAGGCGGTGATAGTCATTATTTTTGTTGTAACCAGCTTTTGTGATCTCTTCAATAAGTCCTGGAAGAGCGTCAGAAGGTTTTGTGAAGTAAGAAGCTGCTGGGCCGTTGAAAGCTTCCGGGTCAACAATCCCAATTAAAAAGATCTTTGTTTTATCACGGTCAATCACCGCAAATTTTTTGTGTTTTAGTAGAGTAGGGTCAGCAAGGTTTCCAATTAAGAATTCAAACTTTCTTGAGTTCGCCACTCCTTGAAGGAATTCCACACCCATGGCAAAGTCCTGATCACCCGGAACAAAATACTTAAGCCCAATTTGATCTAATCCCACAGCTAAATTATTAGCGGCAAACGTTAGCGAGTCTTTCATTGAAACGGGAACTACTGATGACGGAAAAAATGTATCTCCGGTATCTACGTAAAGAATCTCACTATCGTTTGAGATATTAGCAAAAAGACCGGCCACCTGTGGAAGACCACCTAGAGGAAAGTTTCTGCAACCACATGGATGAGTTTCTCCGCTGATGTTATGAGAAAAAAGCAGCGACATCTTTTTTTCTACTGGAGCTTTCACCACATGGGTCTTATCCACTTTATCAATAAAATAAGAACACGATGCCAAAAGAAGCAGAAGAGGCAAGAGCAATTTTTTCATAACTAATCTCTATTTTTTAAGTTTTGCAGCTTCAGTGGCCTCTTTGCTTTTTGGGAAGCGAGAGATCAGCTCATCAAAAGTCATGTTAGCTTCTTCTTTTGATTTTGTTGCAGCAAATGTTTTTCCAAGATTTAACAGGGCCATTGGGGCAAATGATGAATTCGGGTTGTCCGAGAAAACTTTTGAGAAGTGAACTTTAGCAGCGTCGTAATTTTTTGCTTTAAGTTCGATCATACCAAGGTAGTGAGTGGCCCCTTCACGGTTTTTCTTACTCGCTTTTTTGTTATCAGCGACTTCCATGAAAATCGTTTTAGCGTCATCGTACTCTTTAGCACGGAATGCTTTTAAACCATTATCGAAAGTCGCCGGAACTTCTTCGTTATCGTCGATGCTTACACTATCGGGATTTACTGCTTTTTTTTTTGAACTAGATGAAGCTGGTTTTTCTGAAAGTTTAGCAAGTGAAGCGATAACTTCTTCGATGTATCCACTTTGGTTGTTCACTTTTTCAGTTAGAGCTTTTAAGTACTCCACTGATTTTTTGTTCGCTTCTTCAAGGGCCGTGATACGTTCAGCTAATTGCTGATTCTCTTTAAGGGATTGAGCACGGTTATGGTTGGCCTCTTCAACTTGTCCAGTCATGCGCTGAAGTTGTTCTTCAATCGCTTGGAAGCGAGTGTTGCCAGATGCTGCTGTCTTTTTTGTTTCTTGGATTTCAGAGTTTAGGTTTTGAACAGTTTGTTCACGACGAATATCTTCTTGAGTTTTACAACCCGCAAAAGTTACTAACATAAGAGCACAAATAAACATTTGAGTACGTTTCATAGATATACCTCGTCCAGTGAGTCATTAAAGAATTTTAAAAGTTTTACTTATAAATTTTCTAACGTCTTCTTTCTGATTGCAACATATTCCGCTCTTTCAGAGTATTTTTTGGATAACATTGCGTACTGTTGAGCTTTATTGAAGTATTTGCGTTTGTATGATGATTTGGCCTTTAGATAATAATACTCGGCCTTTCGGTATAACCCAGGAGCTTTGATATCAGCTTGGGCCTCTTTGGCTGCCATGAAAGCAGTCTGTGCCATGGACATTTCAAGTTTCGGGCGTGTGGTCGCTAAACCACACGCTGAAACAAATAGAACTATGAAAATAAGAAAAATTTTATTTTTCAAAACGATCCAGGGTTAACTATTTTTCAGTTACCATGAAGTTACCTCTACGGTTTTTTGACCAAGATTCTTCATCGTGACCGAAAGATACTGGTTTTTCTTTTCCAAGAGAAATAACAGAAATTCTGCTAGAAGCAATACCTTGAGAAACTAGGTAGTCTCTTACAGATTTAGCTCTTTTTTCTCCAAGTGCAAGGTTGAATTGAACACTTCCGCGCTCATCACAGTGTCCTTCTACTTGAACTTTTACAGAAGCGTTTGCTTTTAAGTATTCTGCGTTCCCGTTAAGTGTATCACGAGTTGATCCAGTAATAGCAGCAGAACTGTAGTCGAAATAAACAGTTTTTAATGCTCCAGCACGGTTTGAGTCTGAATCACCGTTAAGTTCAAGAGATACTCCACCAGCGTTATTTGCGTTATCCAGAGACGTTGAGTCAACATTTGTATTGTCCATTCCGTCAGTTTTTTTCTTGTTGCTTGCACAAGATGTAAGCGTAAGTGTAGCAGCTAGGATAGTTAAAATAAGTACCGATTTTAGTTTCATGCAAAAGCTCCTTTATAAGTTTCCAAACGTTCTTAAAGACAGCTATGATTATGCCTACTTTACTATATGAAAGGAAGAAAAAAATGGTCGGGTTTCGCGTTTGCCTCGTAACGTTAGTGTTTTCTTGTATGCTTTTTTCCCCAATAGGATCTGCAAAAAGTGTTGATCTCAAAACAATAAAAGTGAATCTTCCAACCGATCTTGGGACATTAAAAACAGAGATTCATTTCGACGGACGAGACATTGATGTTGCGATGAAAGTCAAAAAGATCATCGAACAAGATCTGATTAAAGTAATCAACTATTTTCAATATGTTCCTAGAAATACAGTCCACTTTAACGTAGATCCTTACTTACGTCTTACAAATGGGAACGCCACTCCTTTTCCGACTAATACCATCAATCTTTATAACTTTCCTGCTGACAACTCTGATCACCTTATAGTGATGCAGGATTGGTTAAGAGGGTTAGTGTTCCACGAGTTCACACATATCACGCATCTTGATCAAACCAGAGGGTACTTAGAAGTCGGGAGAAAAATTTTTGGAAGTATTGCCAAAGTTCCGGCCGGGATTACACCACGTTGGTTTACTGAAGGGATTGCCACTTGGAGTGAGTCACACCTGATTGATGGTGGACGTTTAAACAATCCATTATTTAGAAAAGAACTTCTGATTCAATTTTTGCGCAAAGAATACTGCGACACCATCGATTGTCTGGATGAGCCGGGAGTTTATCCTGGAGGGCAACTTGCTTATTGGGCCGGAGCTCACTTTATTGAATACATTGAAGGGAAAAAACCAGGGGCCGTAAAGTGTTTAGTGCAAGACAACTCTGGAAACGTTCCATTCTTTTTAAATGAATCTTTTAAATTATGCACGGGGGATTCTGCTCAAGCTCTCTTTACTGAATTCCGCGAAAACTTCATAAAAAACCAACCAATTGATCCCGCAGAGAGCGAAGCATGGGGAGAGAAGATCAGTAACGCTTTTGGAAGCGATGATCTGCAAAAAGGAGTTTTCTTAGATGGAAACACTCTTTTTAAAGTTGAAAGAGACAGAAAAAGCGAAGCGCTGGTTAGCTACGACTTAAAAGAAAATGTGAACATGATGATTTCAAAGTTTGAATACCCGATTGCGGATATTGCAGGCATTACTACGGTTCCCAATGCTGATACAGAACAAACGGATCAGGGAAAATTCTTAATCGTGAGCTTCAACGAAGACCCACGTTTTAGAACATCAAACCGCGCATGGAAATTGATCAACACTGAAACACTTTTACTCGAAGCGACCCTTCCATTTAAAAATGACCCTTCATACGTTGTTGGTCTGGGAAACAACCGTTACTTAACAGCTAGTTTTGTGAATAACAAGTGGATCATCGAAAGACAGCGCACGGACGGTGAGGGTGAAGTTGTCCGCCACTTTGGTTTTGATGTGAACCTGACTTACTTTAAGAAACAAGGTCAGAAAATCTTCATCAAACTTAACCGCGGTGATTTAGGAACGGCCCTTTATGTAAGTGACCTGACACTTGAGAACTTTTACAAAATTTATGAATCAAAAAACTATTTTGACTTCCCATCAATTAGTGAAACATTTGTAGTCGTCAGATCAAAAGATGAATTAAAGCTTATTGAAATCAGCGATGACTTAAAAAAGATCACAACAAGTAATGTCGCTAAAGGTGTC
>JBEIPV010000195.1:0-3552 GCA_040376855.1 Bacteriovorax sp. | reverse complement strand
TTGGAGTTCCATCAACATTGAATCTTGGGTTTCTTGATCCAGCTGTTTCTTGAACGCGTGTGAAAAGTTCTTCAGCAAATCCTTCAGGAAGACGGATACATCCACCAGAAGCTTTTTTACCTAGCATTCCTTCAGTTCCATTTGGTCTTTCGTGTAATGCGATTCCGCCATTGAAGAAAATAGCGAATGGCATTTTAGTTCCACCAGTAAGCCATGAGAATTTTCCACCGTAAGCAGAAGACTTGTGAAGTCTGCTTAGGAAAGTTGGAGTGTAGTATCCAGTTGGAGTCACTGTCCAAGAGTCTCTCTTAGAGTGGTTTTCACCTTTTCTTTCGAAAGCGTCTCTTCCTGTTGATACTTTTTGTGTGCTGATTAATTGTCCGTACTCATAAACTTTTACAGTTTGAGCTTCTTTTCCAGTGTTCGCTTTATTAACAACGATCACGTAACGGAATTCTTTTGTCCAAGGTTGAGATTCGAATGTGCTTTGGTTGAAAGATACGTTTACGTCTACGGGTCTTCCGTTAGAAACAATTCCTTCGTCTTGAGAGAAAGCTACACTTGCAGAAACTGCGAATGCAAAAATGATTGGTAATAGAGTTTTCATGTAATCCCCTTTTTGGTTTTGAGGGGATGTAACATCGCGTTCACGCTATTGCATCTGAAAAATTTAAAGGAATTTAATGAAGGCTTCGTATGTCATTGAGATCTAGTTGCATCTCGTTATTGTCTAAGATAAATTTAAAGCGACTCTGTGCGCATTCTTGCATTGCACACAGAGCGTTTAAACATTTTTACTTTCTGCTTGCCCAGTCTACATCATCCAAAGTTTTGAATGAGAAACCATTTTTCTGAAGAGCAGGAATGAACTTCGCTAGCATTTCAGCTGATTGGTGACGAAGATCGTGCATTAACACAACTCCACCTTTTTTAGCGCGAGCTTCATATAGGTATCCTGATAGACATTCATCAACAGTCATTTTCTTTGACCAACATGCCCAGTCTGCAGCTTGTGTGTACTGGCCATTGCTGTTCATAACAACTGCACCACCAATATCCCAAAGAATTGGGCCCATGTACTCACGTCCAACTGAAGTTTGGTTTAAGAGGTCAGCAAACTTTGATTCCCAGGCCCCTTCCGGTGCTCTGTAATAGAAATGTTGTCCTGTCATATATGGAGCAAGGATTTCGTGTGCTCCTAAAACTTCACTGGTAACAGTTTTTTTCCAGTTGAAAAATTTTGTATCGTTTAAAGCTTTATGTGAAAGAGAGTGGTTTGCCACTAAGTGACCTTCATCAAGAATTCTCTTCATTAATGCTGGGTATGCTTGTGCATTTTTTGCGACAACAAAGAATGTTCCTTTAGCGCCGTTATCTCTTAGGATATCCAGAACTTTATCTGTTACACCAGGATTAGGTCCATCATCGAAAGTTAAGATGATTTCTTTTGTCCCTGTGTGAAGTCTTTCTTGATTGTACTTATTGAAAGCTTTGTCATTTGCGTGAGTGTCTGCACCAAGTTGAGTTTGCGAAAAATCAGCAAACGCGCTGGCCGACATTAAAAATAGCGCTGCCATTAAAGTTGTCTTCATATTATTAGTCCTCTGTGTGAATTGAACATGGCGTTTTATACTCCATCTAAAAAAAATAGGGGGATTCTTGAAAAATATTCACAGAAAGGGGTTAAAACCCCCATTTTATGGTTAAAATATTTATGTTATAGAGGATTTATGGAATCAATTAAGAGCACATTTGGATATGCCTACCCAACTAAGACTATGTCTGTTTTGGGCCTGGAAATGGTCACCATCCGCGATCTGGATGAGAGTATCGATATACTGTGTGAGCACTTTGGGGAAGAGGATCAGGACCAGTCTTTAGCGGAAGAGCATTGCCCTTATTTTGGAGTAATGTGGGAAGCGGGGATTGGATTAAGCCAGCTTTTAACCCGCGAGATGTGTGAAGGCAAAAAGATCCTGGAAATAGGTTGTGGTCTTGGGCTTCCAAGTTTTGTGGCCACGCGCTTTGGTGGAAATGTTATCACCACAGATTTTCATGCTGATGTCCCTGTCTTTTTAGAGATCAACCAACAAAAAAATAATATCAAATTTGATTACCAGGTCATGAACTGGAGAAATGAAATCGAGAGAACTAAAACCTCTCTTGGATTGTTTGATTTGGTTTTAGGCTCTGACATTCTCTATGAAAGTCAGCACGCGATGGAAGTTGCAAAAGCTTTAATTGCTTTCTTAAAACCAGGTGGAAAGATTATTCTTTCTGATCCTGGACGTGCTTATGTTCAGAAGTTTATTTCTTCGATGAAAGAGTTAGGTTATCCGGATGTCTTTACGACACAAAAAGTTCCGGCGCACTTAACACCTAAACAAGTTGACCGCGAAATTTATATTTTTGAGTTTACTAAATAAGTAGATCTTCGAAAAAAGACCCCATTCCCAATTCTTCATCAATCACATGAATTTCTAGAATCCATAATTGTGGAGAAGGAGAGAAGTCGAGTGCTCCAAGTTTTGCTCTAGAGTGAACAGCGTGAGGGAAGTCTCCCATTCTATGACCGTACATATTGCTGTTGAGTTTGAGATTTAATTTTTGTGCTTCATTCGAAGCGTATTCATAAAGCTCAATGCCCGTAAGCTTTTTTTCTTTCCAAACTTTTAGCGTTGAATTGAAAATTGCTTTAGAAGCTTCAGCTAATTTTTTTAAACGAGGATCAGATCCAAGTGTGAAAGTTTCACCGTAATCACCTTCGTGATTAAAATAAACCGGGCCGATATCAACGAAGAAAATATCGTTTTCAGTTAGAACATGAGGAAGAGATTCATCACGGAAGTTTTTTGTAGTGTTAGGGCCGATTCTCATCTTGCTAGGATGCCAGCGCTTTTCTAATCCAGATTCATCGAGAGTTTTTTCTAATAGAGCTTTGGCCTCAACTTCATTGATGCCTGGTTTAAGCATTTTAGAAAAAGCTAAAACCACCTGTCTGGTTTTTTCCTGGGCATGCAAATAATCTTCTAAATTAAATTGCTCACCAAGGTTCTCATCGGGATGTGTATTCATTTATTTTTCTGTTGATGGAGGAGCACAGATGCCACAGCCGTAATCTGAATCGTCGTGTTCATCGATTTCGTCTTGCAAACTTTGCTTATATTGATTAATTTCTGCTTCATCAGCACCAAGTGACTTGATCAGAGTTTCAGCAAGACCAGGGGCCTTGATTTCAATATCGAGACCAGCCTCTTCCATTTGAGTTGCAAAGGCATAAGCATCGGCCATCTTTTCGATAGTTGTTTCGAATAAAGTGGTGCCTGAAATAGAATCTATAACGCGTACTTGGTTTGACATTTACCAAGACTAACAAGAGAATGCTCCCATGGTAAAGAGAGTTTTTTATATCGAAAAAGAAAAGTTTTTAAGGTCTATGATGGAATTGGCCCTGCGTGCAAAAAAAGCAGAAGTCTATACTGTTGAAACCTTGAGTGAGAACTTTTATTTGCTCGATGATCTCAAACCTGAGCTTATTATTTTTGATTTAGA
>JBEIPV010000014.1:0-42397 GCA_040376855.1 Bacteriovorax sp. | reverse complement strand
CTAAAGATAGAATCCTTGGTGACGCTCTAGTAATCGCACTTGAAAACCCAGCATACTGGGGAGTTGCAGTTCTTGGATTTGGTGGAGCACTTCTAACAGCGTTCTACATGTTCAGAATGTTATTCCTAACTTTCTTTGGGGCGCCACGCGATCACCATATTTACGATCACGCTCACGAAGAACACATCGGATGGAACTCAAACATTCCTCTTCTTATTCTATCTGTATTCACTCTTGGGTTATTTTACTCAGGATCTTTCACAGGTCAGGGAGAAGTTAATGTTTTTGGATCAAAATACGAATGGTTCCAGACTTTAATTCACAAGCCAGAAGCTAAACATCTTGATCATTTTTCTCACTTTCAACGTGAAGATTTAGGTTCAACAGATACACGTGATAAAGTTGAACTTCCAAAGGCAAAATACGATGCGAACCACGGAATGGATGAGCACCACGCTCACTTTGTTCATACTGTTCACAAAGTTGGGGCCTTACTTTCAATCATCATCGCTTTTGCGGGGATTTTCTTAGCTTACTCAATGTACGTGAAGAAATCAGTGAACCCGGACTGGTGGGCACAAACTTTTGCTGGCTGGAGAAGAGCTCTGCAGAACAAGTACTACTTCGATGATTTATACATCGGAAAAATTATCCAAAAAGGAATGCTTCCATTTAACTCATTACTTGCGAAGTTTGATTCTGGTATCTACGACAGATATGTAGTTGATGGAACAGCTGTGTTAAACCGTTGGGCATACAATGTGTCTCGTTGGTTTGATAACAACATCATCGATAGTGGAATGGTTGATGGAACTGGAGCATCTGTTCGTTTAATGAACGTTGTTTTAAGAACTATCCAATCAGGTAAGGTTCAGTTGTACTTCGTTGTGTTAATCGTTGTACTTGCTAGTTATGTTTTTACGTTAAGATTTTAGTTTTTTTTATATAGTAACTTTTCTAAGGAGATACCGGTGGCCGGTTCATTATTAAGTTTGATTTTATGGATGCCTATAATTGGTGTACTTGGAGTTCTTCTTTGTCCAAAAGACAAAACAACTCTAATTAAAGCATGGGCTTTCATTAACACTGTTATTACTTTCGCTCTTACAATTGTTTTATACTGTAAGTTCGATACAGCACAGGCAGGAATGCAATTTGAAGAAGTGAGATCATGGATTTCACAATTTCACATTTACTACCGTTTAGGGGTTGATGGGATTGCGTTGCCAATGGTTGTCCTTACTGGATTACTATTCATGCTTTGTATCCTTTCATCATGGACGCAAATCAAGAAATCAATCAAAGCTTACTTTGCACTACTACTGTTACTTCAGTCGTGTGTTTTCGGAGTATTCTTCGCACTAGATTTCTTCCTATTCTACGTTTACTGGGAAGTAATGCTAATCCCGATGTTCTTCCTTATCGGTGTTTGGGGTGGAGAAAACAGAGAGTACGCTGCTGTTAAGTTCTTCCTTTATACATTCTTTGGATCAATCTTAATGCTTGTTGGTATCGTTGCACTTTACTTTGCAACTGGTGCTGGTGCAGATTCATTCAACATCCTTGCTCTTTCAGGCGGGAAGTTTACTCAACTTACAGTTAATATTTTTGGGCAAAGTGTTTCTTTCTCAAAACTATTCTTCATTTTCATGTTTGTCGGATTCGCGATCAAAGTTCCGGTTTTCCCTTTCCACACTTGGTTACCACACGCTCACGTTCAGGCACCTACTGCAATTTCAGTAATCCTGGCCGGTGTACTACTAAAGATGGGGACATACGGATTCCTAAGAATTGCGTTCCCAATTTTCCCTGATTCAGCAAAATACTTCGCTACTGCTATTGCATGGCTTGGATTAATTAACGTTATCTACGGAGCACTTTGTGCGATGGCGCAAACTGACGTTAAGAAACTTATTGCTTACTCGTCAGTATCTCACATGGGATTCGTAATGCTTGGTCTTGCTGCTATGACAGTTCAAGGTGTGAACGGAGCTGTTTTACAGATGTTCAACCACGGAACTTCAACAGCTATGATGTTCTTCATGATCGGTCTTCTATATGAAAGATCTCACCACAGATGGATCGTTAAACCAGATGGTTCACGTGGATACGGTGGTCTTTATACACAACTTCCGGTTTACTCAATTATCTTCATCATTGGTATGTTTGCTTCAATGGGACTTCCAGGACTTTCAGGATTCATTTCTGAAGCTCTAATTTTCCTTGGTATCTACCAACGTTTTACGACAATTACTGTTCTTGCTCTATTCGGTCTTCTTATCGGTGCGGCTTACCTACTTTGGATGTTCAAGAGAATGTTCTTTGGAGATGTTAACCCTGAAGTTAAAGAATACACTGACATGACAAAACTAGAAGTGGCCTACATGATTCCACTATGTATCGCAGTTATCCTTTTCGGGATCTGGCCTTCGCCGATTCTGAACGTGATGAAAGCTTCAGTAGGACAACTGGTTTCATTAATGGCAACTTTCTAAGAAACGATTAGGAAATTAGGACAAAGAAATGTATTTAAATTATTTAGCAAATATTGGTCGCTACATCCCGGAAATCATCCTGGTGGTTTTGATGGTTGGCCTTATTATTCTAGAAGTCACTTATAAAGAGGACGAAAAGAATAGAAGATACATCTTCATTACTGCGATTATTGGATTAGTGGCAACGTTTGTTGCCCTAATGTTCAACCTTGGTGATAAACCAGGTGCGATCTTCACTAATTCAATCATTATTGATGATTTCAGTACTGTGATGAAAATGATCATGGTTCTTGGAACAATTGGTGCAGTTTACTTAAGCAGATTTTCAAAAGAAATTTACGAAACACTTAAAACTGAATTCGTAGTTATGGCCGTTGGGATCTTGATCGGTGGATTTCTTCTAGCTTCAGCAAACAACATGCTGACTCTATATTTAGGGATCGAAACACTTTCAATTCTTTCATACGTTATGGCCTCATTCAAAAAGAACGACGAGAGATCAAGCGAAGCTGGTCTTAAGTACGCTCTTTACGGTGGGATTTCTGCAGGGATCATGCTTTTTGGTCTTTCACACATTTTTGGTGTGATTGGTACAATCCAGTTCACTGGAATTACGGCAATGATTCCAAAACTTACGACAGGTCAGATTGCGATCCTAATGCCATCGTTTGTTTTATTTTTTGCAGGTATTGGATACAAAATCGCATCAGTTCCTTTCCATATGTGGTCGCCGGATGTTTACGAAGGGTCACCGACTCCTGTAACAACTTTCTTTGCGATCGTTCCAAAGCTTGCAGGTATTGCAGCTTTAATCCGCATCACTTCAATCTTCTTTACGGTGGATAGCCCACTTAAAGTTGGATGGATTGGATTAATGTTGGCAATTTCAGCGTTAACAATGACTGTTGGTAACGTAACGGCAATCGGACAAAAATCAGTAAAAAGAATGTTAGCTTACTCATCTATCTCTCACGCAGGGATTATGATGGCCGCTCTTGTAATGATTGGTGAAGTTGGAATTCGTTCAGTTGTTTTCTACGGAATCACTTACCTGTTCATGACTCTTGTAGCTTTCTACATCACGAGCATTGTTCAGGATAAATACGGAAACGATCACTTCGAGCGTTTTTCTGGATTAATTTACAGATACCCGGTTATGGCCGTGATGATGACAATCGTAATGTTCTCTCTAACTGGTCTTCCACCGTTAGCGGGATTCGTTGCTAAGTACAACATTCTTAGTGCACTAGTTAACACTAAGTTTTACACATTAGCGGTAATTCTTGTTCTTAACTCAGTTATATCGGCTTATTACTATTTAAAAATTGTTAGACTAATGACTCTTAAACCAGCTGAGTCTGATGAAACGATCGAAGGATTCGGTTTTTTAAATCAACTAATTATTGTAGCGATGACAGCACCAGTGCTTGTATTAGGTATCTTCTGGGATAGCGTTATGCACCTGGCAGCTAATGCAAAGTTATTCATCCAATAGTTAAAAAGAAGCGAGACGAGTTAAATGGAATTTTTATCTTTTATTATCTTTCTTATTATCGCCACAGCTCTAGGGCTTGTGTTGATGTTCATTTCAAACTTTCTTGGCAAAAAAGTTAAGATTACTAGAAAGAACGATATCTATGAATCAGGGGTTAACCCGGTTGGAAGTGCAACAAGACAGTACGACATTAAGTTTTATCTTACTGCGATTCTGTTTTTGTTGTTCGACGTAGAAATCGTATTTTTATTACCTTGGGCACTTAACTATCACAATGCGGCCAACACTGGTTTCATGGTTGCTGGATTTGTGTTCTTTATGGTTGTGCTTCTTGTTGGGTACATCTTTGTTATCAATTCAAAAGCACTAAAGTGGGAAGAGTAAAATGTTAGAAGGAATTCTAGAAATATTAATTAAGACTGTTGTAATTTTGGGTATCCCTTTAGGTGCTCTTCCAATCATCATTCACGTTGAAAGAAGAGGTGCTGGTTTTATTCAAAGAAGACTTGGGCCAAACAGAGTTGGACCATTTGGATTACTTCAACCACTTGCTGACGTTGCAAAGTTCATGTTCAAAGAAGAAGTTCATCCTTCTCACGTACGTCCGTTTTTTTATACAGCAGCTCCAGTTATCGCACTTACAGTTGCTCTACTTCCGTTAGCATGTATTCCACTAGCAGCACCTTTTGACGTTTTCGGGACAACGTATTTCCCGGAAGTATTTAGAAGTGATATGGGGATCTTCTTTGCTTTTGCGGTTTCAGCACTTGGATCTTACGGGATTCTACTTGCTGGATGGGCGTCAAACAGTAAATTCACAATGCTTGGTGCACTTCGTGCCTGTGCTCAAATGGTTTCATACGAACTTTCACTTTCAACAGCTATTGTTGCGATGATCTTCGTTTTTGGAACAAATGATATTCACCAAATTGCTGCTGCTCAAACTGGTTACTGGTTTGGATTCCTGCCAAAGTGGGGAGTTTTCATGCAACCACTTGCAGCGATGCTTTTCTTAGTTGGTATCTTTGCTGAATCTAACCGCCTTCCATTTGACCTTGCAGAAGGTGAATCGGAAATCGTTGCTGGTTATCACTTAGAGTACTCTTCAATGAAATTTGCGATTTTCTTCATGGCGGAATATGTCCACATGATTGCTTTATCAGCTCTATTCATCATTTTCTTCTTTGGTGGATACAGTGTTCTTCCAGGTTTAGACCTGATTTCTACTGATTCATCTCCTTTTGTTCTACCAGTTCTTCAAGCTGTATCTTTCATTACAAAGATCGCTGTTATGATCTGGATTTTCGTTTGGGTACGTTGGACTCTTCCTCGTTTCCGTTACGATCAACTTATGGACTTGGGATGGAGACGTCTTCTGCCACTAGGTATTGTAAATTTAATTGCTACAGTTCTATTCGTATATTTTAGGAATCAATAATTATGATTAGTGATATCTTTTTAACCATCATTACGATGGCGTTCGCGCTTATGGTTGTTTTCTCAAAAAAGACAGTTGTTGCAGCTTTCGCACTACTAATGACTCTTTTATCAATTGCTATGATCTACTTCCAGTTAGGAACAGTTTTCCTTTCTGCGATCCAGGTTTTAGTTAACGCTGGTGCGGTTGCGATTTTATTCGTATTCGTAATGATGTTAATCAACCTTGAGCAATTCCAGAACAACCGTGAAAAAGGAAAAGCAAAGCTGATTATTTCAAGCGTGACTGTCCTGGTAATTCTTGGAGTGTTTGCTTTAATCATCAATAACAATATTGAAGTACTAACTTCAAACAATATCGCTGATAACTCGATGAAGGCACTATTCGAGAAACTTTTTAATGTTTATTACCTTCCATTTGAAATGGCGACAGTTCTTCTACTAGCTGCTCTTGTTGCTTGTGTTGTTATCACTGGACAAGACAAAGCAGTTGCTAAAGAAGAAGGAGCAAAACATGAGTAGTATCTACTATTACCTGGCCGGGTTTTTATTTACCCTGGGTCTTCTAGGAACAATCTTTAAAAAAGACTTAATTTCAATTCTTCTATGTTTAGAGATGATGATGGGAGGCGTGAGTCTTCTTATTATTCTTTTTTCTCGTTCAACGGGAGTTTTAGAATCTCAACTTTTAGTATTTTTCACGATCATTATTTCGGCGTGTGAAGTAGCTATCGGATTGAGCTTAATCATTGCTCTCTATAGAAAGAAACAAACAATTTATACTGACGATATCAAAATCATAACAGAGTAAGAGTTATTATGTACGAAAACTACCTGGCGCTGATTCCATTTTTCCCTTTACTGGCCTTCTTACTTAACTCAATCCTAATTAAGAATAAGTTAAATAATGTCCAGGCCGGACTGATTACTTTCATGTCTCTATTTATCTCGTTTATTTTAGTTGTGATGACTTCAATTCACGTTTTAAACAATGGACCGGTAAGTGTTCGTCTTTGGGAGTGGATGACTTACGGAAACATTAAATTCGACATCCATTTCATCATGGATGAACTTTCAGTTATCCTAAGCTTAATGGTTACTGGTATCGGGAGTGCGATTGCATTCTTCTCTATCGGATACATGGATCACGAAGAGAAAGTTGGAAAGTTCTTTGGGTTTTTCGCCCTATTTGCTTTCTCAATGTTACTTCTTGTTCACGGAGAAAACTTCTTAGTTCTATTTATGGGATGGGAAGGTGTTGGTTTAAGTTCATACCTACTAATCGGATTCTGGTACGAACACACTAAAAACGGTAACGCTGCTAAAAAAGCTTTCCTTGCTAACCGCGTGGGTGACTTTGGTTTAGTTCTAGGGATCGTTGGTTACGCACTAGTTTTCAATACAATTTCATTCACTGATTTAGCTCATCCAGATATGGCCATTATCATGGCCAACAAAGAAGTTCTGATTATTTCAAGCTTACTTCTTGTTCTTGGAGCTGCTGGTAAGTCAGCTCAGATCCCACTTTTTATCTGGTTACCAGATGCGATGATGGGTCCAACTCCAGTTTCTGCTTTAATGCACGCGGCGACGATGGTTACAGCTGGTATCTTCTTACTATGTAGAGTTTCAAACGTAATTGTTAACTTCTCAATTGTTCTTGATGTGATTGCATGGATGGGAGCTCTAACGGCCCTTCTTGCTGCACTAATCGCAATGACTCAAAGAGATATCAAAAAGATCCTAGCTTACTCAACTGTTTCTCAGTTAGGTTACATGGTTCTTGCTGTTGGTGTTGGAGCTTTCTCAACAGGTATGTTCCACGTTTTCACACACGCATTCTTTAAAGCACTTCTATTCTTATGTGCGGCTTCTGTTATTTACGGATGCCACCACGAACAAGATATCTTTAAGATGGGTGGCCTTAAGAAAAAAATGCCAATCACTTTCTGGACGTTCACTGTTGGATTCCTTGCTATCGCAGGTATCCCAGGATTCTCTGGATTCTTCTCTAAAGATGAAATTTTAACGATGGCCCTAACAAACCCAGGAAATGGTGTTTGGTTATATGCAATCGGTTTAATCACAGCTCTTCTAACTGCTTTCTATATGACGAGAATGTTAGTTCTTGTGTTTATTGTTGAGCCGGCAAAAGAAGACAAGCACGATCACGGTCATGCTAAAAAGAAACACGATGATCATGACGATCACCACGGACATGGAGCTCTAACAGCTCACGAGTCTCCAGGTGTTATGACTATTCCATTAGTTCTTCTGGCAATTTGTTCAGCAGTCGCTGGATATATTGGATTGCCTCACGTACTAAGCCACGAACACTCAAGAATTTTCCAGGATTTCGTGGAGAGATTTGTTGCTAAGACTCAAGGTCACGCTCACTTAAGTGCTCAAACTGAATACATCTTAATGGGAATGACAACGACATTGATCCTGGCATCAATGGGTCTTGCATACTACATCTATGTGAAAAACGATCATGTAAAAATGCGTGATTCACTAAAAGCAAAATTCAAAACACTTTGGACTATCAGCTCAGAAAAATTCAAAGTTGATGAGTTCTATGAACTAGCGATCATCAAACCTCTTTATAAGTTTGGTGGAGTACTGGTTGATATCGTAGAAGCACATGTTATTAACGGATTCATTAAAGTTGTTACGAAAGTGACAAGCGGAAGCGGTGAGTATCTTGATAACAATAAACCGGAAAGATTAGAGATGGGAATTCTCTACATCGTTATCGGTTTAACTCTGGTGCTTGTTGCAATTTTTAACGCATTTATTTTTAGATAAGTTGGGATAGAAGATGGATCAATTATTTCTAGTTAAGTTTTTAATACCTCTTTTGTGGGCGATCGGATTTATGTTCGCTCCAAAGAATAATGAAAAAGCTATTAAACTTTATGCCCTAATCGGCTCACTTGTAACACTTGCATACTCAATCAACATGTTTATGGATCTGCCGGATACGTCAGTTCTAACGACTCTGTTTAAATTTGATATGCCATTGTTCTTCAACCTTTCATACACATTTGCAATGGATGGGTTAAGTGGATTGCTTTTACTTCTAAATGCATTCCTGATGCTGGTAGTAGTTGTTGCAACTTGGGAAATCAAAACGGATAAACTTCGTCTTTATTACTTCCTGATTTTCACGTTAACTTGGGCCGTAAGTGGATCACTTCTTTCGACTTCACTTTATGGATTCTACGTTTTCTGGGAAGCAATGCTTATCCCTCTATTTATTCTTGTTGGTGTATTTGGTGGAGAAAACCGTCGTTACGCTTCTTTCAAGTTCTTCATGATGACAGCTGCGGGATCAATCCTGATGCTGGCTTCAATGTGTTACATGTCTGCTCTTGCTTACAAGTTCAACGGTTCATATGACCTGAACTATGAAATCATTAAAACTCTAGGTTTAAAGTACGATGGGTTCTTATCACCTCAATCTTTAATTTTCTGGTCTTTTGCAATCGCCTTCTTCTTAAAAGTTCCAGTATTTCCATTTCACTCATGGTTACCGGAAGCTCACGTTGAAGCGCCAACTGCCGGATCAATCATCCTTGCAGGTATCTTACTAAAGCTTGGTATCTACGGTCTTCTTCGTTTTGTTATCCCACTTTTCCCGGAAGCAGTTGATGCTAACCGCGATATTGTTATGTGGTTAGGTGCTACCGGAATTATTTACGGAGCATTAACGGCATGGGTACAAAAAGATATTAAGAAGCTGGTAGCTTTCTCTTCTATTTCTCACATGGGTTACATCGTAATGGGTGTTTTTTCTCAGAACCCATTTGCTGTAAAAGGGGCCATCTTCCAAATGATCGCTCACGGTATTTCAACTCCTGGTCTCTTCATCGGAGTTCACTACCTTTATACAAGAACTCATACTAAGAAGATGGACATGTACGGCGGGATCGCTGCAGTTATGCCACGCTTTTCAATTTTATTCTTCATTATCACAGCGGGATCAATGGCCGTTCCAATGACTTGTGGATTCGTAGGTGAATTCATGATCATCATGGGAACTTACCAAATCAACCCAGTGGTAGCGATGGTTGCAGCTACAGGGATTATCCTGTCTCCAATCTATCTATTAAAGATGTATCACTTAACGGCCCTTGGTGAAATGAAACACGAAGAAAACAAATCTCTAAAAGATTTATCTCTTCTTGAAGCTACTCCAATGATCGTGCTTTCAGTTTTAACAATCATTTTAGGTCTTTACCCGAAACTTGTTACAGCTATGTATGATGGGACAATTAATTTCTTCGTGAATAAAGGTTAATAAAGATGGAAAACTTAAATTTCGTTCAAAACGTTTTAATATTTTTAGGTCTAAATGCTGTTGGGCTTTTAGCACTAAATGTGAAAAACCACGGAAAATATATCTCTTTTGGAGCGACTCTTCTGGCAGCATTAGTATTCTTCGGAATGCTTTTTTCTCAAGAAGTCTTCACGCTAAGTGAGCTTTTTAGTTTAGAAGGAAACAAGATCCTTCTTCTAAAGATCGTTTCAATCATGAACGTCTTTATGATCTTAATAAACGGTTACAACTCACTTGAGAAAGTTAAGAATTCAATTCTTATGAGTTATATGTTTATGGGAGGGGTTTTCCTTCTAGGTGCAAATGACTTAATGACTTTTTATGTGGCCCTAGAAACTGTTGCTCTAGTTGGATATGCACTTGTTGCAACTTCTGACTTAGAAAACTCTCGTGAAGCAGCTGTAAAATACCTTATCCAAGGTTCAGTTATTTCTGGAATCTTCCTTTTAGGTGTAGCTTTTTACTTAGGAGCAACAAACGGATTAACTCTGGTTGGTGCAACTGTTGTTAACCAGGAATTCTATGCAATCGCTCTTGGGATCTTCATCCTGACAGCTTGTTTTAAACTTGGTGCTTTCCCATTCCACGCTTGGATCGCCGACGTTTACTCAAACGTTAGCCGCGGAAACCTGGCAACAAACTTCTTTATCTCAAAAATCATTATTGGTTACAAGTTCATCACGTTGTTACAGTTACTTCTTTTAGAATGTGACCCTCATTTCCAAAACATCCTGATGATGATCGTTCAATGGATTGCAGTTGCTTCTGCTTTCTACGGAAACATCATGGCCGTAGTACAAGGACAATTCAAAAGAGTTATCGCTTACTCATCAGTGGCACACACTGGTTATATGTTGATGATGGTATGTCTTAACCCAGATGAAGCTTATGAAAAACAACTGATCGCTTACCTGGTTGTTTATTCATTAACGGCAACTGGAATTATCCTAATACTTAACCAATTTGCTGAACTAAACAAAAACAAAGATGGCCGCGATATCCTGAAAGCTGGTTTCTACCGCAATAAAGGTTTATCAGTTATGTTGGTTATTTTCGTTCTAAGCTTAGCTGGTATCCCGCTAACTTCAGGTTTTGCCATGAAGTATATGCTCTTTACCAACTTCTTTAGAGAAGGATTTACTTTAGAAGCTTCTTCGATCTTTATTAGTTCAATTATCGGATTTGCTTACTATATTCGTTTTGTTAGTGACCTATTCACTGAAGACGAGTCTAAGATGAGTTTGCCTACTATCAAAACTCGTTTTAGCGAATCGCTAGTTCATGTTATTATATTAGTGTCTATCTTCACGATCGGAATTGCTCCGTCACTCTTTTTAGGGCTGAAGTAGACAGGATGTAATGAATTTAAAGTACCGGATCCGCTTAAAAAATGAGCGGGTCATTGGACCTTTTTCAGCTGAAGAAATCGGTGAATTATTAATTAAAGGTCATATTGTTGGTTCAGAAATGTGCCAGCAATTTCCTATTGGGGATTGGCGTCCACTTCCCTTGTTTCCTAATCTCAAATCACTTTTTGAAGAAATCAAAGCAGCAAATACTCCCAAAGAAGAAGCAGCGGAACCCACTCGTTCAAACGTCACCAAAAAAGAAGCTGGGCTAACAGCATCAAAAAAAATTATTGAAGGATCAAGTGGTATCAGATCATTTACTGAATTCAAATTCGGTAAAGATGTAAAGATTGATGTCGACTATGCTGAGCTTGAAAAAAAGTTTAAGGCCGAAAATCCCGACATTCCGTATGAAGACGGGATGGAAAAAACTGTCGTTATAAGAAAGCTTCCGGCAAAGGTTCAGGAGCTTGAAAAAACTGTTGTGATGAAGTCGAAATATGAAATCACCAGGGTTCCTGAAAAAAAAGAAGTTAAAGAAGTAAAAGAAGTCGTTAAGTTCGTTCAACCGATTGTAGAACTAAAGGAAGAAGTTCCTGAGCCTTCTTACGTAGAAATGGTGAATGAAAAAACTGAGTTCATCAACCTGGCCCAGGCCCTTCCAACTATCAATGCTCAATTGAGTGTTTCGGAAGTTGAGCTGGAAAGACAGGCCAAGATTGAAGAAAATTTAGAAAAAAAACGCCTTCGCGACTTGCAAGAAATCATGCTTAGAGAGCAGGCCATTGAAGATGGTGAAGAAGAAAGCGAAGTCGAAATTATCGAAGAGTACGACAGAGAAAAGAAAGAGTTTGAGCAAAAAGTCGTTATCAAGAAAAAGAAAAAAGGAATGTCGATTGTTGCCGTTTTGGCCTTTATAGGTATTTTTTATTTCTTCCTTCAGCCTGAGGAAAAACCTAAGGCCACGGGTCCCATTTATATGGAAATTAAATTTCCAATAACTGCGCCAACAGAAAACAATGCAGCAGCAAATGCTTCATTGGCAGAGGCCCGCAATCTTTACTCGCAAGGTACATACAGAAAGCGTACAGCAGCAGCGGCCAATTATCTAAATTCACTTCAACAAAAATTCAGTAACAACGAAGCGATGGGCGAAATCATCATGACCTATGCTGAGTTGATGGAAAATACGAGAGATGTTCATCAATCGGCCAATACGCTTTATAAATATATCCAGCTAGCAGAATCAAAACTACTTATTGATGCCAATGCCGCTACCGGAACGGCCTTATTTTATGGAAAAATTGGAAAATACCAAACAGGTATCTACATTGTTAAAAACTACCTACGTGCTGGAAATAAACCAAATCCTAAAATGCTCACTTACCATCTTGGAAACTTAATGGATGCGGGAGAATTTGTTGAGGCCAGAAGTGCTTATGAAGCTTTGTTAAAAATTCCCAAAAAACCATTTGAATCTTATTACCAGTTATCGGAATTTAATAAGGCCAATGACAATCCGGCAGAAGCTAAGACAATCCTGGAAGAAGGATTGAAATATTACCCAAATAACGTGAAGCTACTTTTAGAGTACTCTGAGTTATTGGTGAAAGAGCAGTCGATCAAAAAGTTTGAAGAGACTTTATTAAAGATCAATGCACTCGAAGCTGAGAACTCACCAGCTTATACGGCCTACTACTATAAACAAATGGGGTATCTGGCCGCTTATAAAAAGAAGAATAAAGAGGCCACTGAACTTTTTAAGCGCTCTCTTGCTTTAAAAGAATCTGAAGAATTAAGATCAACGCTTTCAAGATTAGAAATTGGTGGAGATCAAGTTGCTCAAACGCTTATTCTTGAGAGTAAGGTTCTAGGTCTTTTGAAAAAGGCCAAGTCTGAATATAAGAGCAGAAACATCGATACAGCTTTTCAATTATCTATTGAAGCTGTCGATGCGAACCCTGACTATATCCCGGCCGTTTTATTTCAAGCTCAAATCAATACAGATAGAGGATTTTTTGAATCAGCAATTTACTCACTTCAAAAACTTATTGGCGTTTATCAACAAAATAATCCATTGAGAAAAGCACTGGTTGAAACTTATATTAAGTCTTATAAGTTTGAAGATGCCGAAAGAATTTTAAGTGAAATGGCCCAGTCGAAATACGCCTCGACACCAGAATACGCTTCTCTTATGGGACAATTTTCTGAAGCTAAGAAAAATCCTATCATGGCCATTAAATGGTATGACCGCGCTCTTGCACGTGATCCATTAAGTGATAGTGACATGTACAAGATGGCGAAGATTTTAGTTCGTAACAAACGTTTTCCAGAAGCAAGAAATCGTTTATCAAAAGCACTGTTACTTGATCCAAAAAACGTAAACTACCATGCTCTTTATTCAGAAATTCTTTATGAGCAAGATGGAACGGACACAGCGATTGGATACTTAAGAGATATTATTTCTGAAATTGGAGAAGACCCGATTCTCATTTCTGCAATTGCGACAGCTTACTTTAAGAGTGGTCAGATTAAAGAATTCCAGGCCGCCTATAAAAAAGTTCAGAACCTTCCAAAGAAGGATGAGGCCTTTTATGAATTCTTAATTGCGGCCGTAAAATTAGAAGGAAGAAAGGACGAATTCATTCAACACAGCCGCGATCTTTTAAGACTTAACTCAGGAAACTTGCGAGTTCGCATGGAGTTGGGTGAACTTCTTTATGATGAAAAGAGATACGATGAAGCCATTATGGAGTTCAATGAGATCAAAGATAAACTAGATTCTTATCCTAAGGTGCACTTTCAACTCGCGCGTGTTTATCTGGCCAAAAATGACCTGGTTAAGGCCAAAGAAATGGCCTTAAAAGAACTCGAGCTTAACCCGAATCTTGATTCTGCTCACTTTATTATGGGTGAGGTTTTCCGCTTATCAAAAGACTACCGTGAAGCTGTTATCAAGTACGAGAAGGCCATCAGTTTAAACCCAAGGTCGGTGGATGCCCTGGTTTCTATGGCGATGATCAGACTTGGTCAAAACTACGCAAGTGAGGCCCTTGAGCTTCTTTCGCGTGCTCTTAAAGAAGATTTAACTAATCCGAACATCCATAAGCTGATGGGAGATGCCTATCGTGCGGCGGGACAAAGAGCTTTAGCTAAGGAAAAATACGAAGATTATTTAAAAATTAATCCCGTGGCACAGGATAAAGAGCTAATTGAATCTTTAATTAGAAACCTGAAATAATCCCCCTTGTCTTTTTTGATGAAACCCATTAATATAGCCTTCTAATTAAGCGGAGGATTGGCGGAGTGGTCGATCGCGGCGGTTTTGAAAACCGTTGAACCGAAAGGTTCCGCAGGTTCGAATCCTGTGTCCTCCGCCATTAGCATTTAGAAACGATCCCCCCAAATTTTTGTGATACTGGTTTGATGGAGACGTGGGAGAGTGGTCTAATCCAGCGCCTTGCTAAGGCGTCGTACCCCGCAAGGGGTACCGTGAGTTCGAATCTCACCGTCTCCGCCACTTTGATATGTATTTTTGATTTTTTATCTGGTACTGATCTTTAAAATTTCTCTTATGCGCAGTCGTAGCTCAGCTGGATAGAGTACTTGACTACGAATCAAGTGGTCGCAGGTTCGACTCCTGCCGATTGCGCCATTTTTAATAATCCCTTTTTTTTACTTCCTTCTATGAATTTTGTGATTCATCAGCATCGATTTCATTCGATTAAAAAATTCAGACAAATATTATCTCTCACAACTAAATCTCGGACATATTACCTCTCATCAAAAGTAAGTTTTAAGCGAGTTGAAGAAATATCCAACGCCAATAAGGCCAAGAGAATCAAGTAAGGAGAATTAATTTATTCCACGCCTTGAAGAAAACTAAAGTACAACATACTATTTGAGCATATGAATCAAAACGCAAAAATCTTACTTATCGATGACGATATTGAACTTCATAGAGTTGTAAAACTCTCTTTAACTCCTCCTATTGAGCTGGACTGTGCACTTAGTGCAGATGTGGCATTGGAGCTGTTAAAAAAGAAAACATACGATATATTAATCATCGATATTAACCTTGATGAGACGACAGGTTTTAAACTTCTAGATTATCTAAAACAAAACAACATTGCTGTGGATGCAATAAAGATCATGTTAACTGGAAGTCGTAAAATTGAAGACGAAGTTTTCAGTCACAAACTTTTAGCTGACGATTTTATTCAAAAGCCTATTCGTCCTCTGGTTTTTGAGGCCTTAATTGAAAAGCATTTAAAGAAAAGAATCCATTCAGATGTGTGGTCACGCGGTCGCTTAGCGATTGATGTGAACACGATGAAAGTCACTGGAAAAAATAAAGACACCAACGCTGATGTTGTTGTGGATCTGACTCCAAAAGAATTTAAAATCCTGGTAAAACTTATTCGCCATCCTGGAACAATCTTCACACGTGAACAAATCTTTGAAGACATTTGGAAAAACGAAGATGAAAGCTATCTACGTTCGGTAGACACTCACATTAGTGGACTAAGAAAGAAGATTGTTGATTACGGTGTTAACCTTGCATCCGTGCGAAGCGTTGGCTACAAGATCGAACTCTATTAAGAAAATCTTTCGTTCGACTTCATTATTCTTTAATTTAAAATCAATAAAATGAAATGCACTTGATATGTATTATACAGAGGAATACATTGAGTTTCGCTGAGGTTTAATAGAACTTCATAGGAGCTTTTATGTCGCAAAAAATATATGTGGGTAATCTTTCAAGCAATATTGCTAATGAAATGTTAGCTGAGCAATTCTCAAAATTTGGAATTGTTTGTTCTGCAAAGGTCATCACAGATAGAGAGACAAATCGTTCAATGGGTTTTGCTTTTGTAGAGATGGCCTCATCAGAAGAGGCAGAGAAGGCCATTATGTATTTGAATGGTTCTACATTAGATGGACGCCATATTAACGTCACAGAAGCTAAAAAGCCCCTTCTACACTAGTCTTTAACCTGCATCGACTTCCACTTCAAACTCTTCCTCTTCTTCATTCCATTCAGCTGTAATGTGCAGAGGATGACAACATACTTCGCAGTCCGTGATGAAGTCTTGCTTCTCACCTTCTTCAATGAATAACTCTAGTGGGATTTTTTCGAAACAAAAGTGACATGTGATTTCCATGAGAGAATCGTAGTCATAAAAATGGACAAAAAAAAGGGCCATCTTGCGATGACCCCTCTATTTCTTTTTTGTTGGTTAAAACAAAGTAGGAAATTAATAACGGTTACGTGAACCACCATCTCTTCCACCACCGAATCCACCACGTGATCCACCACGGTTATCGTTTGGAGTCATTGGCTTAGCTTCAGAAACAGTCATTGGACGACCTTCGAATTCTGAACCATGGAATTTTGAGATTGCATCTTCTGCTTCTTCATCAGTCGACATTTCGATGAATCCGAAACCTTTAGATCTACCAGTTTCGCGATCAGTAATAACTTTTGACGAATCAACAGTTCCTACTTCTTCGAACTTTTGTCTAAGAATAGCATCGTTAGTTGTGTAAGGAAGATTTCCTACATAAAGTTTTCTACCCATAATTACCTCCTTAAGGCGTTGGGGCCGCTAAAGAGGAGAGCCGAATAACTGGACCACTAATCTTAAAGGCGACTGACATTAACTTGAGCACCCTAACAGAGTGCCTATAATAATACTATCACTAAAAGTTAAAATTAAACAAGCAACTCAATAAATTAAGTTAAGGCCTAGATGCGGAATTAATTATCAGTGCTTTGAAGTGATTTCATTCACTAAGAGGTGTGTAAGAAAGATCATTTTGGGAAAATTTGTACCTTTTCAAGCAGGAAAATACCGACCAAAACTGTCCCTAGTTTTGGTCCGGATAATGACTATCTCTTTTTACTTGTTTGTGGACCTTTACCGCTTCTGCCTTGACCGCCAGATGAAGGACGTCCACCCCTTGATGGTCTACGAGCATGTGGATTGCGAGGACGCTTATCTTCACCATCGATTAAAGCTTTTGCTTTTGACGATGACATCAGTCTTGCTTCAACTACTTTTTCAGAATGGTATGGTTGTTCCAAAATAACTGGAATTGATTTACCAATAAGTTTTTCGATGTCTTTTAAGAATGCTTTTTCTTCAGCATCACAGAATGAAATGGCGACACCACTTGTTCCTGCTCTGGCCGTTCTACCGATACGGTGAACATAACTTTCACTTTCATTAGGAAGATCATAGTTAATAACATGAGTAATGTTATCAACGTCGATTCCTCTTGCTGCAATATCTGTAGCGATGAGAACGCGTGTAGCACCTGATTTAAAGTTTTCAAGAGCACGTTGTCTTGCTGATTGAGATTTGTTTCCATGGATTGCTTCAGAAACGATTCCATTTTTTTCCAGGAATTCAGAAATCTTGTTGGCCCCGTGTTTTGTACGAGAGAAAACAATGACACGTTTAAAAGCATCACCTGAAAGGATATGGTTGAGTAGAGCGCGTTTGTTTTCGCGGTCTACATACATAACAGATTGAGAGATGAGCTCAGCTGTTGATGAAACAGGAGTGACTTCAACTCTAACCGGGTTAACTAAAATTGAGTTCGCCAGCTTTTCAATTACTGGTGGCATCGTCGCTGAGAAAAATAAATTGTGACGTTTTGCCGGAAGAAGCTTCAGGACTTTTTTAATGTCGTGAATGAATCCCATATCAAGCATTCTGTCTGCTTCATCAAGAACGAAAACTTCCAGTTCACTTAGTTTAATATAACCTTGCTCGATTAAATCCATAAGGCGACCAGGAGTCGCAACAAGAACATCTACACCTTGAGCAACAGCTCTTACTTGAGGAGTTTGTCCTACCCCGCCGAAAACAACAGCGTATTTCAATTTAAGATTTTTACCATAAATAGCAAAACTTTCATGAACTTGAATCGCTAACTCGCGAGTTGGAGTTAAAACTAAAACGCGTGCATGTTTTGGAGAAGCTTTTCTATTGGCCTGAACCAGGCGGTGAAGAATTGGTAGTGCAAAGGCCGCAGTTTTACCTGTACCTGTTTGAGCACACCCCAATAAGTCCTTTCCTTCAAGTAAACTTGGGATCGCTTCGGCCTGAATTGGTGTTGGGTGTGTATACCCCGCCTCTTCAAGAGCTTTTTTTAGAGGATCGATAAGTTTTAACTCAGAGAATGTCTTTGGAAGGTCTTTTTTCATTCCGTGAACCTACAATCTTTGACTCTAAGAAGCAACTATTTATAGAAGGAATTGATGTAGTGGCCGACTTCCCTATCAATATAATTTACATCACTTGGGAGTTCTTGCAGGCAACGTGTGTGAAACTGAGAGATTGTCTCATGTTGGGCCTTGGTCAATCCATGTAGTTGCATTTTTTTCAGGAAGCGTAAGTAGCGTTTGTAATTGGGGTCGATCTTCTTTTTGCCGTATAAGTAAAAAATAAGCCAGAAGATAAACAAGAATGTGCTGAGTGAAAGTGAGAAAATCCATCCGACAGATAGGTTGCCTGGAGTTAAAGCTCTAAGAACAGCGAGCTGTTTATCGCGGTCGAAAGTTAAAATATTGGTGCTGAATTTTGTATTGAGTGAATCAAGCCAAAGTGAAAAATCATTAAACGAAGCAAAGCTAAAGAGCTCGCGACTAATTTTAAAATTGAGAATTGATATATAGGGATTAAGAGAATTGTTAAATTCTTCAGCGCTCATATTCATACGAGCAGGTGCCACGAGAGAAGTCGGATCTATTTTTACCCAGCCGCGATTTTGAATAAAGACTTCTACCCATGCGTGAGCATCAAGTTCTTTAACAATGACAGAATTGTCGTAAGGGTTAAATTGTCCGCCTAAATAACCAACGACCATTCTTGCTGGCAGATTGTAAGCGCGGGCAAGGTATGTGAAGCCGGCCGCAAAGTGACTACAGTAACCGGATTTTCCGGTTAGTAGAAAATCTTCAACTGAATTATACATTGGTGGAGTCGTGCTATATTCAAAGATTTTAAATTTAAAAATACTGATTAGTTCTCTTAATCGCTCTTCATCACTGGGAGAGTTTGAAGCTTTTTCAAAGTAAGCTTTTTTGATTTCTTCAATTCGTGTTGATCTTAAGCGAAGCCCTTTTTTGTCCATTAAATCTGAATTTGCCTGGAGACGGTCTCCATAATTTCCTACGACTGAATAATTGAGATTTGATCGGGAAATTGTTTTGAGTTTATAACTTCCATCACTATATGAGTTGAAGTTCAGACTGGAGTTTATAATAGATGAAGATCCATCTAACACAGGCATTAAGTCTTTTAGGTTTTGAAAAACTTCGATGTCATACTTAAGTTTTGTATTAGTGAGAATTGGTGTTTGTTGTCTTAAGTTGTTGTTAGAAGCAGTCCATTCTTGATTAGAAAAATTCCATAAGACCGCCGTTTTCCAATAGAGTAACTTAAAAGGAAGGTTGCTGTTTTCTAATCCATAGGCCTTAAAGGCCGTTTCACTTGAAGTGGATAATGGCCCAAGTTGCTTGAAATCAATTTTCGAATTTCCTCCGGCAACAATATACTGCAGATCATTTGTATTGATAAATCCCTGAGTAAAACGAGGGAAAGTATAAAACAGAATGAGAGATAGTATAATTGAAGGAGTGACTAATAAAAGCAGCCTTTTGGGATTTAAAAGGGAGATGTCGTAGTTTCTCATTTTTAAAATGTAGTAAAAATAAAAAAGCATTTTAGCAAGGCCAAAAGAAAAAATGACAAAGGTAGGATTTAAGAGAAAGACACAGCATTCGCACAACGAAAGAATGAGAAACATATTGAAGTGATCTCGTTCTTCGTCTAGTTCCCAAAATTTTAAAGCGGCCAGGATTAAAACAAAAGAAACCCCACATTCGGTGACTAATAATGTTTTAAAATGAAAGCGCAGAAGAATTATACCCGTGATAAGCAGTCCAATCTTCAAAGCTGTTTTTGCTTTTTTGGCAGAAACTAAAAAGGATAGTCCAAGGCTTCCTATTGTTAGGATCATGATATTGGGAGGAATGTCTTGAATTAACAATAAGACATTAATCGTAATAATAAGGGCCGTGATGATTTTAAGTTTCATAGCGGGCCAGCTCTCTTAGGCAATCATTGAAATGTCTTGGTGAGTTTTCAGGAGAAATGAGGATTTTTTGTCCTAGCTTCAATCCGTATTTTACATTTTGCTGATGAAGTCTGTGCATTGAAAAACAAATGGATTTTAAAGTTTCTTCCATTGGCGTCTTGTCTAAAACCAGCAGGATGGGATTGGGTTTAGCTGTTTGAAACTGACGAGTGTACCAACGATTTGTTTGGGCCAGTTTTTTCCAGTCAATACGCTTCAGTGAATCCCCTACTTGATATTCTCGGATAAAAAAATCATCACCTTCTTCCCTGCTTTCTTCTATGAGTTCCACTTCTTCATGTAAACGAAGATCGCTTCTTTCCGGGTAAATAAGACAGTTTTGATCAATTCTAAAGAAAGTAAAACAGCGAAAGAAGTTGAATGGGAAAAGTGTTTCCACGTAGATGGTCTGGATATTTTCTTGTCCTCTAGTGATTCCTTGAATCGAGACATTGATAGTCGTACTTTCTTTTGACGATATGGGGAATGTTTTAGTCGGCTCATTCAGTTTTATTTTTGAACTTTTGAAGTAAGGGCGAATGAAGTAGTGACCTTGGGCATTTGTTGAAGTGAAGTGCAAAGAAAGAACGCCATTTTCATTGGCATATAAGGCAGGAAATTGCACGCTACCTAAAGTTAGGCCATTCAAGTTGAAATGCGTATAAAACATAGAGCCTAAAAAGAGACAAAAGAGAATGAAGTTAAAAAGCAGCACGTAGTTGTTGGCGTAAATTAATCCCATTATAAGAAGAATAAGATTAAGGCCTACAACTTTAAGTCCATCGAGCGTTGGAAGAATATAGATAGGATGAATTCTTCGAGAATTCGAAGCGCGATCATAAAAATATTCTTTTAAGCGGTTTATCATTTTAATTAATCAACCTTCGTTGATTGAATCAGTTTTGTTGTAAGTTCTTTATCTAATTCAAACGATTGATTTTGAAATGGAGAAAGTCTATGTGAAACAACAGAAGGTAGTATGACTTGGACATCGTCAGGAAGAACATAGTCTCTTCCATGGATAAAGGCCCAGGCCTTTGCTGCTTTAATAATATCTTTTCCTGCTCTAGGGCTGAGTCCTTGAAATGAATTATTCACTCTCGATTGCTCAAGAAGAGAAATGACGTAATTTAACAGAGTATCTGAAACTTTCACGTTTTTTACGCTTTGATAAAGATCTGACAAGGCCCCAGAAGTGATGGCCGGTTTTAATTTATGATAATTATCCTGATGAGTATCGCTGGCGATGATTTGCTTTTCATGCTGACTATCAGGATAACCAATTTTGATTTTCATCATGAAGCGATCTAGTTGAGATTCTGGAAGGTGATGAGTTCCAATCTGTGATCTTGGGTTTTGAGTGGCCACAACAAAAAATGGATGGGGCAGCTCTATTGTATTTCCATCAAGGGTGACTTGTTTTTCTTCCATCGCCTCTAGAAGAGCACTTTGAGTTTTTGGTGTTCCACGATTGAGTTCATCGGCCAGAATAAATTGATGAAAGACCGGGCCGTGCACTAAGTTGAACTTACCCTCTTTAGCATCAAAGATTTGAATACCAATAAGATCTGATGGCATTAAGTCGTTGGTGAATTGAATGCGTGCAAAAGACAAATCCAGGAGTTTTGCCAAAGTTTTTGCGAATGTTGTTTTTCCCATTCCAGGCACATCTTCAATGAGCAAGTGCCCATGAGACAAAAAACAGCAAAGCGCTAGTTTGGTTTCGGTTTGTTTACCTAAAATGGAACTTTCAGCAGAGCCTAGAAAATCTTGGATAAATTGATTCATTTTATTCTCGAGATGGTGATTTATTTTAAGGCGCACTTACAATGCTAATTGAATTATGAAATTTATCAATTTAGATTGGTCATATGGATAATTATTTATTGACCTTAATGGGATTTCTTACTGGATTAATTGACTCGGTCGTCGGTGGTGGTGGACTTATATCCTTGCCTACTTTATCGATTGCACTTTCCCCAGGCCCTCACGCTATCGGCACCAATAAAATTGTCGGAACAGTTGCAGCTTCTATTGCTTTATTTGTCTATGCCAGAAAAGGGCATATGAAATGGAAAGATGGACTCAGTTTTTGCGTTGTCTGTATGTTTGGATCTTTCATGGGAAGCTCTCTTGCTCCACATGTTTCAAAAGAATTTTTTCGTTACTTGATGATCTTTATGTGCCCGATCATTTTGTGGATTGTGTACAACAAAGAAAAGTTTTTTAAAGAACGAGACAACTTTGTCAAACCTCATCCAGGGATTTTCTTTTTAAGTGCAATCCTGAGTGGATTTTATGACGGAATCTTTGGCCCTGGCGGTGGGACATTTATGTTCCTGGGTTTATTCTTAGGAACTGGTTATCCCATGCTAACGGCGATTGCTATTTCTAAACTCGCCAACACTCTTTCAGCTGGAACTGCGCTCGCGACTTATACATTGAATGGTTTCACTCATTGGAAAGAAGGATTAATGATGTCAGTGGGAGTGGCGTTTGGAGCTTATATTGGTGCTTCTTATGCTTCTAAAGCGGCAGCGAAAATTATCAGACCTAGTTTAATTTTTATTGTTGTTTTATTAATGGTGAAGTTGATCTGGTTCACATAAAAAAAGGCCCCTTCTTTCGAAGAGGCCATGAGCTTAAAAATTATTTTAAAGTTTTAAGTAGTGCTTCACTCATTTTCTTTGGAAGTGGAGAATAGTGAAGTTCAGAAGCAAACTTTTGTCCGTCTTTAAGTGCCCATGCAAGGAAAGCTTTTGTAGCTACAACTTGAGCTGACTTAGATTCTGGAAGAAGAATGTACGTGAAAGAAGAAATTGGGTATGCACCCTTTGTGTTAGCGTTGATGATTGACATTCTTAGGTCACCATCAAATTTTGTCACACCAGAAGCAGCATCTGTAATTGAAGCCACTGAAGGAGCGATAAACTCCCCTTTTGCATTTTTAACAGAAGCCATTTTTAATTGAGCATTGATAGCGTAAGCCAACTCAGTGTATCCGATAGCTCCATCAGTTTGAGAAACCATTGCCGTAACACCTTCGTTACCTTTTGCTCCGATTCCTGATGGCCAGTTAACGTTTTTACCAGCACCAACTTTAGTTTTCCAGTCAGCTGAAACAGCAGCCAGGTATTCAGTGAATACAGCAGTTGTTCCCGATCCATCTGATCTTCTTACTACAAGAATGTCTGTAGCTGGAAGTTTTGCTTTTGGATTTAATTTAGCGATTGAAGCATCATTCCACTTAACAATAGTTCCTAGGAAGATGTTAGCAAGTGTAGCACCATCAAGGTTTAAGTTAGCAGGAAGGCCAGCAACATTATAAGCAACAGTTACTGCACCAAGTACAGTTGGGATGTGTCTGATTGGAGTTTTAGCAGATTTTAGTTCTTCGTCAGTCATTGGAGCATCAGTAGCACCGAAGTCTACAGTTTGTGCCAGGACTTGTTTAATTCCTCCTCCGCTTCCGATTGATTGGTAATTGAACTCAACGTCTTTGTGCGTTTTTTGGTACTCAGAGAACCACTTTGAATAAATTGGGTAAGGGAAAGTAGCGCCCGCTCCATTAACCTTTTGAGCAGCAACAGCATTAAAAGACATAGCAATTGCAAGAAACATCAATAAATTTTTTAGCACAAAAACCTCACTCGTTTTTTAAGAATCGTTGTGTATATTTTATATGTGATTTTGGGAAAATTGTATTGTTAGGATTTGGTTAGGGGAAAATAAAAAAGGGCCCCTTGCGGAGCCCCTTTTTTTTATAATGAAACGGTTAAGTTTTCAAAATTAGATGTCAGCTTTGATACCGAATACGATAGCGTTGTCTTTAACTTTACCGTTAGCAGCTACATCAAACTTCTTGTTAGAGTTTGTGTAAGCTAGGTGGTAACGGAAGTTAGTATCGTTGAAAGGCTTCCACATTGCACCAACTGCGAATGTGTTTTTCTTGTAATCACCACCAGTAACAGCTTTAGCTTTATCGTTGATGTATTGAACGAATGGAGAAAATTGATCAATGTTGTAAGCTACGTTAGTGAAGATTGAAGTTGTTTTTTCGTCAGCTCCAGCTACACCTTGGTCTTCTCTTTTGAATTGTTTCCAGTCAGCGTCTACAACAAGGTTAGCAACTTCTGATCTGAAACCAGCTGCCATCATTGTGTTTGTTCCATTTGTTGCACTGTCTTGCTTAGCATTTGTGTAAGAAAGAGTTGGCTGGATCATTTTATCCATAAGAACTGAAGAGTAGTGAGCAGCGTATGCTAGAGAAGTATTTTTTTGTTCTCCAGTAAGATCAGTTTTATTTGGATTTGGGTTAGAGATAGCAAGAGTTACCTTGTTTGTGTCTAGGAAAGTGTATGTCCCAGAAGCACCAAAACGGTATGTTCCAATGTTAGTGTTGTAAGCAGAGTAAGCTGCTGAAGTGATGAATAGGTCTGTTGAAGAAATGAAAGACTCACGTCCGTATGCTTCTGCCCAGTTTGTTTTACCAAAACGAGTTGTGAAGAACGAGTTTTTGTGGTCAATGTAAAGGTGGTCTAGGTTAGTAGTTGAGTTGTCTTTAGTTGTTTCTGTTTCGTCAACTTTGTTGAATCTGTAACGTAACTTGTAAGTTAGGTTTTCGTTGATGTTACCAGCTAGGCTTAAACGAATTAGACCTGTTTCGAATCCACTGTCTTTGTTTTCTGTAGTTGTTGTACCAACTTCAGTTTTAGTTGTTCTTTGAACGAAGTCAGCACGTCCTTCTAAGCTAACTTTGTAATCAAAAGCAGAAGCGCTTGTTGAGATCGCTGCTACTGCAGCAAGTGTAATCATTTTTTTCATTGTTTTTCCTTAATAAGTTAATATTGAAAAATGTTAGTACGAAATAGTTTACTCAGACTTTGCGAGGTTTGTGTATTATTTTTTTGTTAGGTCTTTATAAATAATTAAAACGCGTCATAATAGATAGAGAGTTTGTATTACACCTTATATGCGTAAGCGAGATTATGGAAACTATAGAACAAACGTTTAAATCAGAGACTAAAACGATCAAGTTTTTGATGCGTGCGTTTTTCTTTTTAATTCATCTCGCGATCATGACAGAGTTTGTAGATAATCCGAAGTTTAGAATTGGTTTGCGTCTAGCATTTTTCTTATGGCTTGCTAAGCCTTACTACAAAACAATTAAGCATCGCTATTATACCTATTGGACTTTTTCAGGACTGCTCTTTATATATCTTCTCTTTAAAATCTATGAGCAATTCTTTATTTTAGATAATGATCATATTGGAATTCTGTATTTGATTTCAATTTTGCTTTTGATTGTGAAGATGTACTTACTATCCTCACCCATCTATTATCCGCAAATTAGTTGGTGGGAATATGACTTCCGTTATCGTGATGATTTAAAAATTACAGTGAAGTCAGGTGAGCATGAATTGTCAGCAAGACTTACTGATCTAAGGCGCCAGGCCGGATGTGTTGCCATGTTCGAAGAGATAAAACTTGGCGAAGAGATTATTGTTAATGCAGCCGTTGATGATGACAACGTCTTATTGAGATGTGTTGTTATGAGTAAGCGTCGTGATGTAATTGGGCGACCACTCATTTATGGTGTGCAATTTAAGTTTGATAGTAAAAGTAATAAGAAACGTTATACAAGCTTAGAACGTTTGTGGAAAAAGCAGAAAAATAGTAAGCGTAAGATGAAATTTGCTCATGTCTAATAAAAAAGTATCAGATCATTTATGGTTAATGGATGAAGCTTTGAAAGAAGCTCACAAAGCTTATCGTGAAGATGAAGTTCCTATAGGGGCAGTTATTGCGAATGCTGATGGTGTGATTATTTCACACGCTCATAATCAAAAAGAAAAAGTTCATAATCCTTGCGGGCACGCAGAGATTTTGGCCATTACCGAAGCAGCTAAGAAGTTAGGTAATTGGAGACTTTTGGATTGCTCTATTTATGTCACGCTTGAGCCGTGTCCAATGTGTTTGAGTGCTTTAGTTCAAGCAAGAATTGGGCATTTGTATTTTGGAGCTTATGATACCAAAGGTGGTGCTCTAAGTTTAAATTATAACTTTTATAAAGATCAGAAACTCAATCACAGCTTTCCGGTAACGGGTGGGCTTCGTCACTTTGAATGTTCGAGATTGCTTTCAACTTTTTTTAAAGAAAAGCGTACAGGATACAGTAAATCTTAATTAAAGATATTTTTTAAGCTTAAAAGATCATTCACTGTAAATGTTGGGATGGCACTAGAAGTGTTCTCAGCTTTATGCTGATTGTACCAACAAGAATCAATCCCAAATTGATTAGCACCTAAAATGTCGGCGTCTAATCTATCGCCAATGACAATCGTTGATTCTTTGTTGAATGCTTTTGCTTTATTCACAGTGTATTCAAAAAAGCGTGTGTCTGGTTTAGCAAAGCCACACTCTTCAGAAACAGCAATAAAATCAATTAAAAACTTTAACTCAGAATTTTTGATTCGCTCACGTTGAACATATTCAATTCCATTTGTGATGATACCTATTTCACCAAATTGTTTTAAGTGGCTTAAGGCATCGATGGCCCCATCTAAAAGTACGACGTGTTTTGGAAGTTGCTCAAGGTAAAACTCGGCCATTTTGTGAGGAGGGATTTCAATTTTATGATGATCAAGAGTTCTTTTAAAACGCTCTACTTTTAAAAAGTCTTTATTCACTTCACCTTTTTCAAGTTGTTTCCATAAAAGATTATTTTCTACTTTGTAAGTCTTGTGAATATCTTCTAATAAATCTTTGATTCCAAAGTTAATAAATGTTTCATTAAAACATAATTTCTCTGAAGCTTGGAAATCTAGAAGTGTGTCATCAAGGTCAAAAAGGAAAAGATTATATTTCATTGGAAAAAAACTCCGATTACAAAAAAGTGCCTAGTGCTTTTTAATGATATTCGATTGACACGAAATTGTCTGCATACATAATTGATTAGTTCTTTAAAATTCCACAAGGAGAAACAATGAAAAAGATTGTGTGTGTACTAGCGCTGCTTCTTACAACTGCGTGTGCATCTAACCAAAAAACATCTACTGAAGTTCTGAAAAAAACTGAAGGATTTGATAAAATTCTTACTGGATACGAATACCCTTACCCTGTGAGAATTTACAATTTTGAAGGGCAGGGACAAAAACTTCAAATGGCCTATATGGATGTTAAACCTATAGGACCAGTCAAAAAAACGATTGTTATGTTACATGGTAAAAACTTTTCGGGTTATTACTTTGCTCCGATCATGAAAGAGTTAGTAGAAAAAGGTTACAGAGTAATTGTTCCAGATCAAATTGGATTTGGTAAATCGACTAAACCAGAAAATTTTCAATATTCATTTCCATTACTCGCAAGATTCACTGCTGATTTATTAACTCAAGCAGGAGTGACTGACTTCACTTTAGTTGGTCACTCAATGGGTGGAATGTTTTCTACTCGCCTTGCTTTGATGTTTCCGGAAAGAGTTAAAAAACTCATTCTGGTAAATCCTATTGGATTGGAAGATTACAAAACACTTATTCCCTACAAGACTTTTGATGAGCTATACCCTGCCGAATTAGCAAGCAACGCAGACAAGATTCGCAATTATCAAAAAGTCGCCTACTACGATGGAAAGTGGAAAGATGAATATGAACCAATGTTGATACCACGAATTGGCTGGACTAAAGGTCCTGATGCTGCGCTAATTGCGAAAACTTCGGTGATGTTGAGTGATATTATTTATACTCAACCGGTTTATTATGAATTCAAAAACCTGAAGATGCCGACGACTTTAATTATGGGTCAACGTGATAAAACTGCTCCTGGAAAACCGTTTGCGTCACCGGAAAACCAAAAGAAACTAGGTGATTATCCTAAGCTAGGACGCGACGTTGTAAAAATGATTCCCAAAGGGAAACTGATTCCAATGGCCGGTATCGGGCACATGCCATTTGTTGAGGATTTTTCTGGGTTCATGAAACTCTTTGAAGCTGAGTTATAGCCTTGACACAAGGCCCACGTTTTTACTAAGATGCCATCGGTAGTTAGGGAGCAGCAAAGGTACGTTCGGTCAACCCCGCCAGGCCCGGAAGGGAGCAACGGTAGCTGTTACTGCTTTGTGCTGTTTTCCTAACTGCTTCTTGTATTTCAATTTACTAATTCATCCAAATTCATTACCTTTTAAGCTGGAAAAAAATTCTATTTCCTCTGCCGTTTTAAGGAAGAAAATGTCGTACCAAGTTTTGGCCCGAAAGTGGCGTCCTAAAAAGTTTCAAGATGTGATCGGACAGTCTCATGTGACTCGTTCGCTTCAGAACGCTATTGCCAAAAATAAGGTCGGCCATGCTTACATGATGGTTGGAACTCGCGGAGTGGGTAAAACTTCAGTGGCGAGAATTTTTGCTAAAGCTATTCGTTGTGAAAACATCACGGCCGACATCAATGCTTGTGGTACATGCCAGGCTTGCTTGGACTTCGATACTGAAACTTCAATGAACGTGATTGAAATCGATGGAGCTTCAAATAACTCTGTTGATAATATCCGTGAACTAATCGGCAACGTTCACTACCTTCCGACTTCGGGAAGATTTAAAGTTTATATCATCGATGAAGTGCACATGCTTTCGACGAACGCATTCAATGCACTTTTAAAAACATTGGAAGAGCCACCTGCTCATGTTGTTTTTATTTTCGCGACAACTGAAGCTCAAAAACTTTTAGGAACTGTACTGTCTCGCTGCCAGCGTTTTGATTTTAGAAACGTTCCGGTTGATACACTTGTAGCTCATGTAAAAGAGATCGCTAAAGTTGAAGGGATTAAATTTGAAAGCGATGAACTGATTCATCAGCTTGCTGTTCTTGGACGTGGATCTGTAAGAGATACACTTTCACTACTTGATCAGGTTTTAACTTTCTCTGATGAGAATAATGTATTGGAAGAAACGCTTACAACATCTCTTGGTGTTGCAGGACCTAAAACAATCACAGCGATTGCGAGTGCAATCTACTCTGGGAACACCACTGAATTAAGCAGTATCTATTCGAGATTACTTTTTGAAAACGTTCCAGCTAAAAACATTGCAAGCTCATTGCTTGATGAATTGTTTAATAATTTAAAAAAGAAATCGGATCTTTCTGAAGCAGAATTGATCTGGATCTATGAAACGATTGCTCGTGAGACAACTTGGATTTTTAGTTCAATCGTTCCAGAGAAAGCGTTTGAAGTGTTGATGTACAAAGTAGCGCTAAGACGTAGCTTCTTCAATCAGAAGATTGTGGGTCATGGCCAGGCACAAACTGCAACGTCATCTGCACCAGCTCCTGTGGCCCCTGAAGTTGTTGTTGCGGAAGAACCAAAAGAATTAACTGTTGCTCAAAAGCTTGAGTCGATGATGTCGGAGCTTGCTAGCGAAAAAAGCGCAGTGATTACTTCTGATCCAATCGCGACTGCTCCAGCGGCTGTTGCTGTTGTTGAAGAAAAAAAGAAAGTCATAGAAAATCGCGACCTGACTTGGGAAGGATTTTTAAATGACCTTGGGTCGAGATCTCCTGCTTCGGCATCAAATCTTGAGCAAGGAAATACACTCTCTCCAGTAAGTCTTGATAACGGACATTTAAATATTGAACTTGGTTTTGGCTTTGCCGGACAAGTGTTCATGGATTATTTAAACGAGCCGGAAGTTTATCAAAAGGTTTTAAATAACCTGAGTGAGTACTTTGGTGTTGACCCAAAGAATATCAAGTTTGAATTGAAGCAAGTAACAGGGAAAGATGATTTTGTTACTCAAGCTGAGATCCGTGAGATTAAAGCGAATGCCACTCACCAGGATCGTGTAGATGAATTTAAAAACAACCCGTTGTTGAAAGAAGCTGAGAAGCTCTTCAATGCCAAGGTTGATAAAGTAATATTGGATAATACGAAAAAGTAATTTAGTAATAAGGAGAATGATATGAAAGGTATGCAAAACTTAATGAAACAAGCTCAACAAATGCAGCAAAAAATGGCTACATTACAAAAAGAACTTGAGTCACGTGAGATCGAAACATCTTCAGGTGGCGGAATGATTAAAATCAAAATTACAGGTAAGCAACAAATCACAGCTATCACAATCAACAAAGAATGTGTTGATCCTAACGATGTAGCTTCTCTTGAAGACTTAGTAAAAACTGCAGTTAACCAAGCTGTAAAAGAATCACAAGATATGGTTTCTGGTGCAATGTCGAAGATCACTGGTGGAATCAACATCCCAGGAATGTTCTAATCTATGGAATTGCCAGAAAAATTATTAAAGACCGTAAAGCAGTTTTCTCGCCTTCCAGGTGTTGGTGAGAAAACGGCGCTTCGTCAGTCTCTCATTATGACTAAATGGAATAAAGAAGACCTGATGGCCTTTGCTGAATCAATCAAGGGACTCGCGGATCTTAATCACTGTGAAAAATGCGGAATGTTCTGTGACGATAGACTGTGCAAGATCTGCATGGACTACAGTCGTAGCTCTTCTAAAACTCTTTGTGTTGTTGAATCAGTCACTGACTGTCTGGCCATCGAGCGCAGTGGAAATTTCAAAGGCAAGTTTCACATCCTGTTTGGTGTTTTAAATCCACTAATGGGAATTGGACCTGATGAACTTAAGCTGGACAATCTTATAGATCGCGTTCGTGATGAAGAGATCGAAGAGATTATTCTGGCGGTGAATCCTTCGGTTGAAGGAGACGCTACATGTTCTTATATTAAACAAATGCTGCCGGCATCGATTAGTGTAGACCGCATTGGATTTGGAATTCCAATGGGTGGAAGTTTAGAGTTTGTTGACTCTCTGACGATCACTAAGGCGCTAGAAAACCGCAGACATTTATAATTGGATAAAGATGATTAATAACTCGAGCAAAATTCCTAGATATGTTCAGGCCTTTTTCGAGTCATGCGAAATTGATGAGAAGATTAACCGCTTCTCTTTTTTCATGATTAGATCTGATGGTGTGGTTTTATATCACAATAACAATTTAGCGAACTCACTATCAAAGTCATCGATTGGTGCCCTTCTTAGTGGTGTATGGCAGGCCTCAAAGGCATTGTCTGAATTCATTCCGAAAGAAGAAGCAAAAGAAGGATATCGATTAAGTTTTGATACCTCTTCTCAAGGTATCTATATCGTACCTATTTCTACAGAAATAGATGAGCTGTATCTTGGACTGATTTATCACGATGAAGTGAATCCGGGTTTTATTAAAAATAAAATGAGAGAGATGGCATCAAGTTTTGCGGAATTCTTAAACCAAGAGTTAAAAGATCACAAAGCTAAGCAAGAATTAACAAATAGTGTATTTGATAAAAACGACTACTTATTCGCCGACATTTCCGATGCAGAAATGGACCGATTATTTGCGTTTATTAAAAATTAAGGTAGTGCCATGTCTTTTGTAAATTATGTAAACAAAGAAGTTAACTGTAAGATCGTCTACTACGGGCCGGGGCTTGGAGGAAAGACGACTAACATTCAATACGTGTATCAAAAAACCAGTGGTGATAGTAAGGGGAATATTATTTCACTTAACACTGAAAATGAACGCACACTCTTTTTTGACTTTCTTCCATTAGATCTTGGAGAAATCCGCGGTTTTAAAACGCGCTTTCACCTCTACACCGTTCCTGGACAAGTTTTCTATGAAGCTTCAAGGAAACTAATCTTAAGAGGTGTGGACGGTGTTGTTTTTGTTGCTGACTCACAAGTTGAGCGCATGGAAGCTAACCTTGAATCTCTTAAGTCACTTGAAAAAAACCTTGTTGATCAAGGTTACGACATCACAAAAATTCCTATGGTCATGCAGTGGAATAAACGCGATCTTCCAAACGCTACAAGTGTAAAAGATCTTCACGATGCTTTAAATAAATGGGGTATTCCTGAGTTTGAAGCTGTGGCGATGAAAGGGACTGGTGTATTTGATACGTTGAAGATGATTTCGAAGCTAGTACTGATGAATTTAAAGGGTGGTCTGGAATAAGTTAGAGCAATTTTTTATAGTCGAGATAAATGAGATGGGCCTGCATTAAGGCCTCTTGATCATAGAAGCTCGATCTGCTTCCTACTAAGTGATGCCCCTCTAAGACTCCAAGATTTGTTCCTTTGAAGTAAAAAGGAAATTGTGCATTTTCTACATCAACAATTCCATCATTTGATTTCTGGCTTCTAAATAGTGCTTTCGTAAGCATCATCCAAACATGGCTATCATGCCACTTAGATTCAAAGGCAATCGCTGTATAAAAAGGTTTTGAAGGAAGTAGTTTATGGTTTCTTTTAAACCAGCTTTCTCTGAAATTTTTATTCAATGATTTTTGTAATTCACTGGCGATTAAATCAATTTCTTTACCTAAAACTTTTTTTGAAACAGCTTCAGGGACTTTTCCAATAGCATTAGCAAGCTTCAGGAGTCTGCTGTTGACATGATCGCTTCCCATAATAGGAGTGGCGATAAAAGAAAATCCTACGATGTTGCTTGATAGTTTTTCGCCTTTAGAGCGAAGGTAATGAAGAGTATCAATTCCACCTTTTGAAAAACAGAAAAACCATAAGCGCTCTTCTGGATTATTTTCCATGTATTCTTCAATTTGCTTTTTAAGTGCCAGTGAGTTTTCTCTGGCGCCTTTTTTCCCATCAACAATGGGAGCAATATGTTTAATGTCGTATTTATCTAAAAGAGTCTCCGCTCCCCTTTTGAAGGCCGGTGTAGAAAAAATTTCATTAAGTACACCAGAGACTAAAACGATTGTTACGTTAACCTTTGGCATTTTTAATGATGTTTTATAATCATCCACTAGATGGCTGTGGGCCAGTTCATGATAGATGGTCTTGAAAATTTCCTGGTCAGTGGCATCGACAGTTCTTTTGTTGATAACATTGGCGATGATATCTTGGGCCCTTTCGGTATGAAGGTCAAGGTCATCAATAGCACTCACATCAAAATAAGACTTAAGAACGGTAAAAGCTGAACGGCTTAACCAGATACTTGAATTAGTGATTGAAAGGACAGTTTTAAGAACGTCTTTTTTGTCTTTAAGTTTGATAAGTTTTTGTAAATTGAACACGATCTCTTCAGCGCTAGTGGTCTTGGCGTAGCTCAGCACATCTTTACGCTTTTGAATGCGCGAGCGGTACTGAGAAAAGTTTTTTGAAAAGACGTTAATAGCGTTCATTGATTTAGCATTTCCTCGAGGGAATTATCAGTGTAAGATCATCTCATATTAATTTTTTAATAGTCAAACGATAGAGGTACATATGAGTGGAATTAAGATCGGGATCATTGGTGGAAGCGGCGTATATAAGATTGAAGGCATTGAAGTTACTAAAGAACACAAAGTCACAACGCCATACGGATCGCCAAGCTCGGAAATTATTGAAGCAAAACTAGCAGGTAACTCTTTTTACTTTATACCTCGTCACGGAAAGACTCACTCTTTCACTCCATCAGAAGTTAATTACCAAGCGAATATTTTCGCTCTTAAAGAACTTGGTGTTGAATATATTATTTCTGTATCAGCTGTTGGATCTCTTAAAGAAGAATTCCCTCCAGCAAGTTTTGTTATCCCTGATCAATTCATCGACTGGACAAAAGGAAAGCGCGAAAGAACTTTCTTTGGAAACGGAATTGTTGGACACGTATCAACTGCTCACCCGGTAGATATGGATCTTCACAAGATGATCGTTGAAACATGTAAAGAAACAGGTGTTAAGCACGGAGCAAGTGGATCTTATATTTGTATCGAAGGGCCACAGTTTTCTTCAAAAGCTGAATCAAATATCTATAGAAGTTTTGGTGCAAGTGTAATCGGAATGACAAACGTTCCTGAAGCTTACCTTGCTAAAGAAGCAGGAATTGCATATGCCACTATAGCTATGGTTACTGATTACGATTGTTGGAAAGAAGAGCACTGTACGCTTGAAGAAATCATGAAAGTTATGGCCACTAACAATGCTTCAGCTCACGCTGTTTTAAAACTGCTTATTCCAAAGCTTACAAAAAATCCATTTCCAGTAAAAAAAGAAAACACATTTGCTGTTATGTCGAAGCCTGCAACTTTATCTAAAGAGCAGTCACATATTCTTGAAGTGTTGTTACGCTAATGAGTTATTCAAGCCACTACACGGTACTTAAAAAAGAATGTATCGATACATTAACTGAAAAGGCCCCCACTGATGTTAAATCGTATTATGCTGATTTAACTTTCGGTGGTGGCGGACACTCGTTTGAGTTTCTTTATAGAAATCCCCTATTCAACGTCAGATCAACTGATCAGGATCCGGATGCACTAAAAAATGGAAACGCGAGAATTGAAAGTGAAGGTATGCTTGGGCGTATTAAACTTATCAATACAAACTTTGTGCATTTTGCAGAAATGATTCGCGAGCACTCACCTGAAGTTTTTGAAGCTGGTGGCTTTCAAGGAATTTTATTAGACCTCGGTGTTTCATCTCATCACTTTGATGAAGCAACCAGAGGATTCTCATTTCGTTTTGACGGCCCGTTAGACATGAGGATGAATCATGAGTCTGATGAATTTTTAACCGCAGCAGAAATCGTAAATACATATGATGAAAAAGATTTAAAAAGAATTTTTGAAGAGTATGGTGAAGAAAAAAACGCGAGAAAAATTGCTGCAAAAATTGTTGAAGAAAGAAAGTCGAAGAGAATTGAGACGACAAAAGAATTAGAAAATATTGTTTTTCATTGTTACCCAAAAGAACATAGATATGGGAAAACCAACCCTTCAACTCGGGTATTTCAGGCCTTAAGACTTGAAGTAAATCGTGAACTTGAAGTTTTATCCAACACAATCACTCAACTAATTCCGCTCTTAAAAATGAACGGTCGAATTGCCATCATCAGTTTTCATTCATTGGAAGATCGAATTGTGAAGAATGTATTTCGCGATGCTTCTGCAAAAACCGACTTACCTGTTGATGTATTAACAAAAAAACCAATTTTGCCAACTGAAGAAGAAATTTCCCACAATTCTAGATCAAGAAGTGCTAAACTAAGAATATTAGAAAGAATTGAAGTAAAAAAAGACAAGAATAAGTACAAATACTGATTTATGGCATTTTAATCAAGGAGTGATTATGGCCTCGAAAAAATCTTCTGAAAAAATTCAGTTGGGCAAAAAAATAAAAGAAATTATTTTTAGCTCACAAGGTTTCCCTATTTTTCTTTCATTCACCACACTCGCAATTTTATTCGTATTGTTTCGCATGAAGAATGTTGAGATGGATTACACCATTTCAAAAACTAACCGCGAAATTGAAAAAGTCATCATGGACAATAAAGAGTTAAAAGCAAAGAAGGCAAGAATGCTTTCAGCGGACAAGTTACGAAAACTTGCGATGGCACATCATCTAGATCAGCCTAAGCAGGACCAAATAATTGTCATTCCATAGGAATTGGAAAATTAAGGTATGAATAGAGTAGAAAAAAACAGAATTATCTTCGTCTTCACATGTTTTTGTTTGTTTTTCCTGCTTGTGCTGGGGAAAGCATTTAAAGTTCAATTGATCGATTCAAGTGATTTGATCGTCAGAGCGAACTCGCAATTTCTAAGAGAAGTAACTGTTTATCCTAAGCGTGGAAATATTTACGATCGCTCAGGACACCCTCTTGCTCTAAACGTTCAAACCTATAGTATCTTCGCTATTCCAAAGTCGACTGATGGCACATATAACGTCTACAAAAAATTATCTAAAATTATCCCTGAACTTTCATATAAAGAAATGGTTGCTACCATTAAAAAAAGAAAGCGCTTCACATGGCTTGGAAGAAAGCTTCGTCTGACAAAAGATCAGGTTGAAGAAGTTAAGGAATTAAGAGGTATCTTCATTGAAGGAACTCCTGAGCGTACTTATCCTAACCACGAGCTTCTGGCACAGGTTATCGGGTTTGTTGGTTTAGATAACAAAGGACTTTCTGGTCTGGAGTACATGTTCGACAAAGAGCTAAAAGGAAATCCTGTTACGTTAAAGTACACGATTGACAATAAAGGTCGTCCGATAAAATTTGAAAGTCATCAAAACGTTACAGCTCAAGCAAAAGATATCTATCTTACAATCGATAAAGACATTCAAGGCATGGCCGAAAAATACTTAAAAGAAGCAGTGTTAAAACACAATGCTGATAAAGGTGGAGTCGGTGTTCTTGATGCAGCAACGGGAGAAATCCTGGCGATTGCCAACTACCCTACTTTTGATCCAAATGATGTGAGAGGATCTGCTCCAGATGCAAGAAAGCTGAGTTTTGCGATTGAGCCATTTGAACCAGGATCATCGTTTAAGATTTTTACTGTTGGTTCAGCACTGGAAAACAAAGTCGCAAAAATTGATTCAACTTACTATGCTGAACAAGGAAGAATGCGAGTTGATAATCACTGGATTAAAGAAGCGGAGTCACATGAGAAATTTGAATGGATTTCTGTCGCGGACATTATCCGTTTCTCTTCAAACGTTGGAACAACTAAGCTTGCTTTTGACCTGAAGTTCCCTCGTTTTAAACAAACATTAAAAGAATTAAATTTTGGAAATAAAACTGGAATTGAAGTTCCAGGAGAGTCTCGTGGAATTTTTACTGAAGCAGATAACGTCACACCTCTTTCTTTGAGTAACATAAGTTTTGGTCAAGGGATCGCTGTTACAGGTGTACAAATGCTGGCAGCATATGGAGCGATTGCAAATGGTGGAACATATATTCGTCCAACATTAATTAAGCGTGATCCAAATGTTGAAACAGTTTCAGAATTAGAACCTGAAAATGAAAATCAGTTAGAAAAGAAACACACAGTATTTTCTAAAAAGACGACTGAAGATCTGACGATGGCCTTAACTTTAGCAGTAGAAAAAGGAACTGGAGTTGGTGCTAAGATCCCACACTTTCAGATTGCAGGTAAAACAGCTACCGCTCAAAGAGTTGATAAAAATGGCGGATATAAAGGATACGTTTCAGGATTCGTTGGATACCCAGTTAATGTTGATAACCGTTTTGTTATTGTTGTTTATATCGACAATCCAAAAACTGGCGGGTATTACGGAGGAGCTGTCGCTGGTCCGGTTTTTAAAAACCTTGCCCAGTACATTCTTTATAAGAATAAAGATATCAGCAGACTTGCTGCAAATGATGACAGTGACTATGACTTAAAAGGTGTGAAAGCTAATACTGATATCGTTCAAGTTAAAGAGTCTTCAACAAGAGCGCTGACTCCGGGGATTGTTCCTAATATGATGGGACTTGATAAGATCACGACATCAAACATCGGAATCAAATTAAATATGCAATTGTTACACAAAGGTATGGGAGTGGTTTCTTCGCAAAATCCTCCGGCCGGAACAGCAATCGCTGAAGACACTGTTGTTAAACTGGAATACTCACCACCAACATACGAATAAGTTATGAATAAAAAAAACCTATTAGATTTATTAGATGCGGATATTGTTTGTAGAAATATTATTACTTCATTTGGGACGGATATTAAAAACATCACGACCAATATGCAGGAAGCTAATACTGATGATGTTATTTTCTATAAAGTTTATAATAACGGTAAATCAATTGAGGATTTTAACACTAGAATCAGCGGAAGAAGCCCTGGTTTAGTTATTTTAAATCATGGTGCAGAAGCCTTCATTAAAAATGAAAATTGTGTTTTTATCCCTACTGAAAAATTCCTAACAGTTCAAAAACGATTACTGGATATGATGTTTCCAGATAATGGGAAAATGAAAATTGTTGGTGTAACCGGAACAAACGGGAAAACGACAACTGTGAATCTAGCGATGCAGATCAGTACGATGTTAGGTCATCCGGCCATTTCAATTGGAACAATTGGTGTTCACAATGCAGCTGGCCCTCTAATTCACGATCTTGAGTCAACAACTCCTTCGTTTGTAGAAATCAGAAAACTCATTAATAAATTTCAAAATGACTATCAAGCTTGTTTCATCGAAGTAAGTTCGCACTCACTTGTTCAGGATAGACTGCATGGTTTAAGCTTGGATGGCGGAGCATGGACAAGTTTTTCTCAGGACCATTTGGATTATCACAATTCAATGGAAGAGTACTTTGAAGCTAAGATGATTCTGGAAAAGAAATACCTTAAACAAGGTAAACACTTATTGGTTCCAGCTTTAGAAAAAGAGCTTTTAAAGAAAATTCTAAAGAATAACGTGAATGCACGAATCAAAATCCCTAAAACATTAGATGAAAGAAAGATAAAAAACAGACCTCTGTTTTATCATTCGCCATACAATCAAAGCAATATCGAAGTGGCCCTGCAGTTAAATGCAGATCTATGGGGGGAAGAGAATCTTTCAAGTATAAAACTTGAAAATATTCAGACTCCATCGGGAAGATTCTCGGTTATCGAACTTGGTGATGAATCAATGGCGATCATCGATTACGCTCACACGCCGGATGCACTTTTAAATATTGGTGCGGCCATTAGAGAGGCATTCCCCGGATATTCATTGACTGTTATTTTTGGATGCGGTGGAAATCGTGACAAAACAAAGCGCCCTTTAATGGGGAAAGCAGTTTCAAGTTTTGCTGATAAAATCATCGTGACGTCTGACAATCCAAGAGATGAAGCGCCTGAAGATATCATCATGGATATCATTACCGGATTAAGCAAAGGTTATGAAGCTGTAGTTGATAGAAAACAAGCGATCAATTATGCCCTTGAATCGATGAGAAAAAAGGAAATTATTCTTATTGCCGGTAAAGGACATGAAGAGTATCAGGAAATAAAAGGTGTGAAGCACGCTTTTAGTGACTTCAACATCGTTCAAAATTTTAAACGCGGATAACATTAATGGTTTCATCTAAACTCCTTGCAAAGCTTAAATCAATTAAGACGCTTAATTGTTCTTTTGATTATAAGAAAAAAGAATTTGAACTAAAAATCAATACAGATTCCAGATCATTCCAGGCTGGAGAAACATTTGTTGCTCTGGTTGGGGATAATTTCGATGCATTCAATTACATTGAAGGTGTTTTAAATCAGGACGCCAAAGTCGTCGTCGCAACTCATACACAAGAAAGAGCGGATTTATTTAATGCTCTAAGTGTTTTATATCCTAAAACACTTTTCATAACAGTTACGGATACTCTTTTATTTATCCAGGAACTGGCCACTGTGCATATGGAAGTCTGGAAAAAAGCAGATTCAAGTAGAATCGTTATTGGCGTTACAGGATCAAATGGGAAAACAACTCACAAAGAAATGATTTATTTTCTTATGAACGAAGTTCTTCCGGGAAAAGTCTTAGCGACAAAAGGAAACTTAAATAACCACATCGGCGTTCCTTTAACAATTTTTCGCTTGGGCAAAAAACATAAAGTGGCCATTATTGAAATGGGGATGAACCACAGCGGAGAGATTAAAGTTCTTTGCGACATCGCTAAACCTCAACATGGAATGATTACTAATATTGGTGCCGCTCACATTGAATTTCTTAAGACCATGGAAAACATCTTTAAAGAAAAAGGAACTCTTTACGACAGTGTAGTAAAGAATTCTAAAGGCAAAGGTATGTTTGTCGTTAATGGAGATGACCAGTATTTAAGAAAGCTTAAAAAAACGATGGGGCTTACGACTTATGGTGAGAAAAATGGCGATGTTAAAATTGCTATTAATGAAGGTGAAATTGTTTTCAACATGAACAAGACCTCTGTGTTGATAAACAATAAAAATATATTTGAGCATCATAATCTAAAAAATCTGGCAGGAACGGCGATCTTTGCGATGAAGCTGTTTCCTAAAAAAATAAAGCTTATTGAAGCGGCAGCTTCTAAGTATCAACAGCCATCAATGAATAGATCTCAGTGGGAAAATAATATTTTCCTTGATGCCTATAATGCCAATCCAAGTTCTATGAGAGTTTCATTGGATTCATTTGTAACAATTATGAAAAATAAAGGTGTCTCACTTGATGATTGTTACTTCATTTTGGGTGACATGAATGAGCTGGGCGATCATGCAGCTCCAATGCATAAAGAAATTGCAGCTCATGTAAAAGAGTTGGGAATCAAGAACATTACTTTTCTTGGAAGATACCGTGAATTTTATAAAGAAGGTTATCCGAATCCAACCAGCAATTATTTAACGAAAGAAGAGTTCAGAGATGAGTGGATTAAAATAAAGAAGAGCTATAAGTTCATCTTCATCAAGGCCAGTCGTTCATTACAACTAGAAAGCTTAATGAAAGTAGATTAATATTATTTCAACTTCTACAATTTAAAAGGTGCCCCGATGCTTTACCATTTACTTTACCCAAATCACCACTTGTTCAACCTGTTCAGATACATTACGTTCAGAACGGTTGTGGCCTTCCTTGTTGCTACAGTGTTGTCGATTATCTGGGGTAAGTACTTCATCAATTTTATGAAGAGAAAGCAGTTCGGCCAAATCATCCGCGAAGACGGGCCGGAATCACATTTTAAGAAAAAGGGTACTCCGACTATGGGCGGTGTATTCATGTTGGGTTCAATTTTTGTGACCACATTAATTTGTGGAAACTTTTTTTCAATGCCATTGCAAATTACTTTAGGGGTCACATTCTCATACTTCCTGCTTGGATTTTATGACGACTATCTGAAAGTTTTAAAGAAAGATACAAAGGGTGTTTCAGCAAAAGGTAAACTTGCTTGGCAGTTTGTCACAGCTGGGATCGCACTTTACATCATGGTGAGTCAGAATATTATCAACACTCAAGTATTCATTCCTTTCCTTAAGGCCCCGATACTTGACCTTGGTTACTGGTACATTTTATTTGGTTCAATCGTGATTGTTGGATTTAGTAACGCAGTTAATCTTACAGATGGTCTCGATGGATTAGCTATTGGCCCTATCATGGTGAGTGCAGCAGCGATGGGTTTAATCACTTACGTTACTGGTCACAAAGAATTTTCTCAGTATCTTTACCTGCCATACTTCGAGGGTATGGGAGAGATCACAGTCTTAACTGCGGCTATTATAGGTGCAGGAATTGGCTTTTTGTGGTATAACTCGTATCCAGCTCAAATATTTATGGGCGATGTTGGATCCCTTTCATTAGGGGGAACATTGGGTACGATTGCCGTGCTTGCGAAGTCAGAATTTCTATTCGTCGTTATTGGCGGGATTTTTGTCATCGAAGCTCTTTCAGTTATTATCCAAGTGGCTTCATTTAAAACTCGCGGAGTACGCGTTTTTAAAATGGCACCAATCCATCATCACTTTGAAAAAATTGGCTGGCCTGAAACGAAAGTCACTGTTCGTTTTTGGATCATCAGTGTGTGCCTGGCCATCCTGGCACTATCGACGTTAAAAACAAGATAACGTCGATATCAACCGACGGAGTATTGTGAATGGAAATGGAAAGATTTAAAGGTAAGAAAGTTCTTATCGTTGGTATTGGTAAAACTGGTTTCTCACTAATCAATTTCTTCACGAGACTTGAGTGTGAAATTCGTGTAACTGATATTAAGCCCATCTTCGATTTAAATAAATCTGTTAAGAAGATCAAAAAAATTGAACCTGCTCTTGAGATGACTTTCGGCGAACACAAAGACGAAGACTTTCTTGAAGCAGACGTTATCGTTTACTCAGCAGCAGTAAACCCGCTTCTTCCTCAATTGGAATTAGCACGTAAAGCAGGTAAGGAAGTTTATTCAGACTTCGCTCTTGCTTACAAACTTTGCAAAAAACCAGTAGTAGCGGTTTGCGGATCTTTTGGCCGTACAACAATCGCTGCGATGATTGGATACACTCTTAAAGTTGACGGAAAAAATGTTTTCGTTGGTGGAACAAGTGAAATGCCATTCATCGAATACTGCCTTCTTCCAAATATGGCAGAGATCGATTTCGTAGTTGTTGAAGTTTCAGCAATTCAAATGAAATCTCTTCAGGACTTCCATCCTAAAATGGTTGTTATCCCGAACATCGGTGAGAACTTTTCTAAAGCAAGTTTCTCTTCAGTTAGTGAATACATGGAAACGAAACTTTCTATCGTTAAGAAACTTTCACCAGATGATATGTTGATTGCTAACTACGATACTCTTGCTAACAATAATCAAATCAGAAATGCGAACTGCCAGGTATTCTGGTACTCACGCAGATCAT
>JBEIPV010000081.1:0-13849 GCA_040376855.1 Bacteriovorax sp. | reverse complement strand
TTTATTGTAGCATGAAAAAAGATGGCCCGTGCAAGCGGCAAGATAATTTAATATTTTTTGCCCAGATGGGGACGTATTGACTCTGCTAAGTGTTGAATTACCTGACCAGATTGAATGAAAATTAGGCATCCAAAGGTTCCAGCAGACTTGTGGTATAGCGGCCGCACTACCGCAAGTCTGCTGGTACCTTATTACCTTTTAAAGTTAGAAGCCGTATTCTTCGGCATCGTCTTCGTCATCGCGGTCTACGGATGATTTATTTTTAATCATTCGAAGGTGGCGCTTTTCAATGCGAAGCTGGTAATTGAATTCTTTGAATTTTGTAGGTTTTAAAACTTTAGATTGTTCTTCTAAAATTTCTTCGATGTCTTCTTTTTCATCCGGCATATAGATCGTAATCGCCATTCCGCCTTTATCATGGCGAGCGGTTCTACCTAGTCTGTGAATATAAGACTCAGTGTTAAGAGGTGGATTCAAATTGATAATATGAGTAACGTGAGGGATATCTAAACCACGGGCCGCGATATCTGTCGCTACCATGATGTTGATTGTTTTTTCTTTTAATCCACCCAGTGCTTTTTTTCTCTGGTGAGTGGTCATGTCACCTTCAAGCACGGCCGATTTATATTTATCTTCCAAAAGAAGCGCATTTAAACTTCTTGCTTGCTCTTTTGTGCGGGTAAAAATCAAGCAGGCCTTAATCTTATGGTGCTTTAATAAAAAGCGCACGAAGGGGTATCTAAGCTCTTCTGAGATCGGACAGAATGCTTCTGTCACGATGGCCTTTGCTTTATTGGCCTCAAATTCAACTGTCGTTGCATCTGTTAAGAATTCTTCAGTCAGAACTTTGACTTCATCACTCATTGTCGCTGAAAAGAGAAGAGTTTGTTTGCGGTCTTTAGTCGCTTCCAGAGCAACACGAAGGTGGGGAAGAAACCCCATATCCATTAACTGATCAGCTTCATCGAGAACGACTGTATCAATTCCACTTAGGTCAATCGTCGCTTTTTCAATGTGATCTTTCAAGCGTCCAGGGCAGGCAACAATAAGATGTACGCCTTTTTTTAATTCACGTTCTTGCTCAGAAAAACTTTTTCCACCGTATAAACTAGTGCTGATGATGGTTGTAAAGCGTGCGCATTTTTTTGCGACACCTAAAATCTGCTCAGATAATTCTTTAGTTGGAGTGATGATGAGAACTTTTGTCGGTCTCTTAGGAATACCAATCAAGCTTGCCACTAAAGGCAGAGTAAACGCCAGGGTTTTTCCTGAGCCTGTTTCCGAAAGCGCAATCAAGTTTTTTCCTTCCATGATCACCGGAATCGCTTGCTCCTGAATCGGAGTCAGCGTCTGGATTTTCATTTCCGTCAGGGCCTTTTGAATCGCTTCTGGGAATTGAATCATTTTTTTGCCTGTGCTGTTTTATGAGTGATCTTAAAACACACATGAACTTTTGTATCTTTGTAGTCTTCAGGGATTGTTCTTGGTGTGATCTCCTGAACATTGGCCATCTCTAGAACTGTAGGATCAATCTTAAATTTTCTCTTATTGTTTGAGAAATAAAGAACTCCATTCGGGTCTAGTAGACGAAGACAGTGCTTGATTAAAAAGACCTGGTCCTTTTCCACTTCAAAGTCTTCTTCCATATTTTTAGAATTAGAGAAAGTAGGTGGGTCTAAAACGATAATATCAAAGCGTTGAGAAGCTTTCTCTAAATACTCAAGAGCACTATCAACGATGAAGTTATGCTGAGCTAATGGAATATTATTTTGTTCGAAGTTCTTCTTGGCCCAGTTCTGGTAGGTCGAAGACATATCCACACTTGTGACTTTTGAAGCACCACCAACAGCGGCCGCCACACTGATTGAACCAGTGTATGAAAAAAGGTTTAATACTTTTTTGCCTTCTGCTGACTTGGTAATGATTTGTCTTAATGGTCTGTGATCCAGGAATAATCCCGTATCAAGATAGTCGTGAAGGTTAACTAAGAACTCGGCCTTATATTCCTTAATAGGAATCAGCTCGTTTCTTTCTTCCAGTTTCGTGTATTGAGTGTCACCAACTTGTCTTTTTCTCGACTTGATAACAACTTTTTCTTCCGGGATGTTTAAAACATTTTTAACGGCGCTGATAATGAAGTTGAAGTGATCAAATTTATCAGCATCAATTTCTTCGTCACGCTTTTCATAAATGATGGCATTGTCTTTATAAACATCAACGATGAAAGGGAATTCAGGAATATCTTTGTTGTATAAACGAAAGGCCTCGAAGCCTTCACGTTTTGCCCACTTCGCTCTGTGCTTGTAGTTTTTTTCTAGTCTATTCTGGATCGTTTTTAAATCAGACATTTTACTTCTTTTGTTTTGAGATTATCTGTAATCAGAGTTTTTAAAGAACTGAACTTTAGGATTTTTTTCCATAACAAGTTTTAAGTCCCATTCAGAACGAACTGAAAAACAAATACGTTTTTTATGGTCGTACACAATGTTTGAACTGTTCGTTGCCATAAAAGCACCTTCGTCTTTTTCGTTTTCAAACTTCAGCCATCTAACGCCTACAAAGTTATATCCTTCGTAAGCAGCATTAACATTGTATTCGTCTTCTAAGCGGTATTTTACAACTTCGAACTGTAAGGCCCCAACGGCACCAAGAATCTTTTCTCCAGTCGAGTGTCTTGTGAAGAGCTGAACAGTTCCTTCTTCAGATAACTGCTGAAGACCTTTTTCAAGCTGCTTTCCTTTCATCGGGTCTTTTAAAATAACCTTGTTGAAAATTTCCGGAGCAAAGTTTGGAATCCCAGTGAACATAAACTTTGAGCCTTCAGTGAAAGTGTCACCAATCTGGAATTTACCAGTGTCGTGCAGACCGATGATGTCTCCCGGGAAAGCTTCTTCAGTGATCTCTCTGTCTTGTGCTTGGAACATTAACGGAGTGGCGATCTTTAATTTTTTATCAGAGCGCACGTGATAAATGTTTTGGTTGCGGTTAAACTTACCAGTACATACACGCAAGAAAGCGATACGGTCGCGGTGCTTTTTGTCCATGTTCGCTTGAATTTTGAAAATGAATCCTGTGAACTCAGTCGTTGAGTTTGGATCAACGATTAGTGTTTTTGAATCAGATTCAAAAGGAGCAAGTTTAACTTCACGAGGCTTAGGCCCGGGTGATGCCGATGAAATCATATCCAGAGTTTCTTTAACTCCGAAGTTGTTTAGAGCTGAACCAAAAAATACAGGTGACTGAATTCCGTGAAGGAATTCTTCCTTGCTGAAGTCTCCAATAAGAGTTCCCACTAATTCCAGTTCATCTTTAAGTGTTGCCAGTAGAGGAGCGCCAACGAAAGCTAAAACTTCCGCTGAGTCTAAATCCTGAGCATCGATGATAATCGGGTTGAAAGGGTCTTTAGCATTTTTAAAGCTCATGATTTGTTTTGTTCTTAAATCATAAACACCTTTGAAATCCACACCTGAACCAATCGGCCATGTCATAGGTACACACTGAATGTTCAGAATTTTTTCTACGTTTTCAATCAACTCAAACGGGTCCATCGCCTCGCGGTCATACTTGTTCATGAACGTTACAATCGGTGTATCTCTCATGCGACAAACTTCCATAAGTTTAATCGTCTGTGCCTCAACCCCTTTTGCGGAGTCGATCATCATGAGAACTGATTCAACAGCTGTCAGTGTTCTGTATGTATCTTCCGAGAAGTCTTTGTGACCTGGAGTATCTAGTAAGTGCATCGCTCTTTCGTTGTATGGAAAACTCATAACAGAAGAAGAGATAGAGATCCCACGTTCCTTTTCAATTTCCATCCAGTCAGACTTTGCATAGTTTCCGTCTTTTGCTTTTACCTTTCCCGTTTCACGGATGACCTGGCCAAACCAAAGGAGTTTTTCGGTCATGGTTGTTTTTCCGGCATCTGGATGGGAAATAATGGCGAATGTGCAGCGCGGCGCTGTGTTCATAGAAGAAAGCATAAGTGATCCTAATTTACGTTGTAATTATCCAATACTTACACCATTTTTGCCCAATACGTCAGCATAATTTTCCGAATCATTTTTCTCAGGAATTAATGGTTCGCAGAAAACTTAAACAAGTCCCTATAAATCCGATCAAGAGTCATACAAGTCACTGCTTCACGGCAGTTTAAAAATGGGTTGATTATGAATTCAAAATTTTTCGGTCTTTTATTTGTGTTTTCTCTGACCTTTTCCAGTGCTCATGCAAGACTAGTTCAAATCCTACACACCAATGATACGCACTCTTTTATGGATGGGGGGACTCATCAGACCAATGCAGGTGGTTCGGCCAGATTGAAGAGTTTGATCGACTACTATAAAGCACAGGCCGACAAAGCTGGTGTTAAAAATCTAGTGCTTGATGCAGGAGATTTTTTAGAAGGCAATATCTATTATATGGCCGATCGTGGAATGAAGAGTTTTGAGGTTCACAATAACATTGGCTATGACATGGTGACATTGGGGAATCATGACTATCTGATGGGGCCTAAAAAATTAAATGAAATGTTGGGAAACATCGACTTAAATTTTGAATTTTTAGCGGCCAATGTTGAAGTGAATAAAGAGTATAAAAATATCCGCGAAAAAATTAAACCTTACAAAGAAATTGAAATTGATGGAATAAAAGTGGCGATCCTGGGACTGACTACGAATGAAGTCTGGTATAGCTGGAGTCTTGAAGATAACAAGATGACGAGTCCTTATGATACGGCCGAAAAATATGAAAAGATCTTAAAGAACAGAGATAATGATTTTATTATTGCCCTTACTCATATTGGTGTGAATAAAGATAAAAAACTGGCGAAAAAAACATCGAACATTGACTTGATTGTCGGTGGACACTCACACACAAAACTTTCAAAAGAAGTGTATGTAAAAAATAAAAAAGACAAACAAGTTCCTATTGTTCAAGCGGGAATGCATACAGAGTATTTGGGAAAACTGGTGGTCGATTTAGTTAAAGGACAACCTTTAAAAGTTGTTTCTTACGAATTAGTTCCTGTGAAAAGTGAAAATCCTGATGAAGAAATAAAAACTTTGGTTGATGAGGCCAATGACAGCTTAGATGGCATGTATGGAGCTGAATGGTTAAGAGAAGTGATCGGGAAGTCAGACCTGAAGGTAGATGATCATAATGGGACAAAAAAATGGGCATTTTTCATTTCAGATGCCATGAAAGATAAGGTTGAGGCGGATATTTCTATTCATGCGCCACCGATGAATGGAGAGAATTTTCCAGTGGGCGACATCACAAGACGTACCATCTTAAATTCTATTCCCAGAGTTTTTGATCTGGATGACACCTATGGTTGGTCAATTTATACAGCGCAAATTAAAGGGATCTGGCTAAAAACTTTATTTGAAACACTTGCAAGTTTTGGTGAACCTTTGGCCTACTCCGGAGTTGAAATTAAGTATATCAAATCACCATTTGGTTTAAAGATTGGTAAAGCGACAATTAATGGTCAAAATATTAGCCCTCTAAAAAATTATACAGTGGCCTTTACTGAGGGAATTATCAAAGGGGCGTTAGGTATCAGTACTAAAACTTCTGTTCTTCTAAAAAATCCAACCAAATCGCCTTTTAAAATTTGGCAAACTTTAGAAGAGAAAGTGGCCGATTCTGATAATATGAGAAGTGCTTTTACGAATAATAATAAAACCTACTTTGACCCAAACGATGAATCACTAGAAGATAATTAGATTTGGCAGTTTTTTATGCATGCCTTTATTTCATTGGGATAAAGGCATGTTGTCTGAAAAATTGAATAAAAATAAAATTGACGACCTACAAGTATAATAGACTATATTAGAGTCGTGAGAAAAACTGTTATATTCATTTTTTTATTTCTAATCGGCCTAAGTGCGCAAGCTGCTCATATTCGTTTTGGTGTTAATACAAGCAACTCGGCACCACTTTTATATCAGGTTTCAAATCCTAATATCGCGACTGGTGGTTTTATTTATGAAATCTCAATGGCCATTGCTGATGATCTCACTCATGATTCAACAATAGTCACTCTTCCCAGAATTGAGATTGCTAAAAATATCATTGATGGCACTATCGATCTGGCCTGTCATATGAGCGCTAATTGGAAACTTGATTTTAACAATGAAGCACAATGGAGCAACTCTCTCTATACATACTCTAATGTCTTAGTATCTAAAAAGAATATGACATTAAATCAAGTTGGATCTTTGACAGGTGTTAAAATTGGGACTGTGACCAACTTTTTTTATGCTGATTTAGAAGATAAGTTTAAGAGTAAGAAAGTTGCGAGAATCGATTCGGCAACAGTGGCCGTCAGTATAAAAAAACTTCTAGAAGATAAAGTTGATTATCTGGTGATGAGTGATATTGAATTTAATTATTATAAAAAACTTTATCCTGAGCTTCAAAGAAGTTCATTTTCTTTAGATAAGTCGGCCATTCAATGTGCACTTTCTAAAAAATCGTCGCTGAGTCTTAATAGATTAAATCAAAGTATTGAGCGTCTAAAAAGCAGACAGGTTTTTCAAAAAATTTATAATCGTTATCTTGATCCATCGACAACTCCAATTCCTATTCTATACGGTTTTAATGATTCTAATTCGCCACCCTTTGTTTTTTCAGATAACAGTACGAAACCACCAACCGTAACGGGTGGCCTATTTTTTGATCTTGCTTTAGCTGTAGGTAAGAAACTCAATCGTCCGTTGAAGTTTATATTGCTTCCACGCAATCGTCTGGATGTTGCTCTTGCTAACGGAGATATAGAGCTTATTTGTTATAATTCAGAAGAATGGGTAGGGAAATACGCCAAAGATTACTATTGGAGTATTCCTATCTTTAAGCAAAGCAATTATGTGGTCAGCAACCGTATCACTACCAATAATATTAAAATGAAATCGATAGATGACTTAAAAGGTAGAACGATAGGGACGGCCTTAGGTTTTGTTTATCCGAGTCTGACTAAGTATTTTAAAGAAGGCAGCGTGATTCGTGAAGATGTTGTGTCTGGATCTGCCAATATTGCCAAGCTAAATGCTCAAAGAGTGTCTTTTATTATTTTGAACAATCTAGAGTTTATTTATTATAAGAAAAAGTTTCCAGACTTAACCAGAGCGCCTTTTGAAATCGATCCTATCACTGTGAAATGTTCTGTTTCTAAAAAGTCTAATTTGAAAATAGAGGACGTTAACTTTGCTCTAAAAGAGTTAATGAAGTCAGACCAGTTACAAAGGATTTTTAATTAAAAATTTTGCTGACTACCAATTCCTTTATTATCAGTTATAAATTTTAAATAAAAAAAGGCCCGCTCATAAAGCGGGCCTTTTTTATTAAGCATGATGATTTTCAACAGCTTTTAAATGTGCTTTTTGAATGTCTTTAGAAACTTCTCCAATATCCATTTTTGATAATTTTATCGGATCAATAACGTTCTGATAAAGGTGAGGAAGTGTCGTCAGGCTTTGCATGAAAGACAGGTTCTTGTTGGCATCAACTTCATCTACTTTTTTAATTGGAGTGAAGTGAGGTGCCGTAGTCAGAACGTATGGTGTTTCATTGATAAGCACGTTGATCGCCTTAACAACTTCTACAAAACGATCTAGTTCGGCCTTGCTGTATGTTTCAGTCGGTTCAATCATTAACCCGTATTGTTCAGGGAACGCTACTGTCGGTGCGTGAAGACCGAAATCTAAGAAGAGCTTTCCAATCTTAGCAATCGCCTGAGCTTTAGGAGTTCCACCAGCTGCAATTCTATCAAATGTTTCTTTTGAAATTGTTAAAATGAATTCGTGCATACGAGTTTCATTTTCGCAGTTTTCAGGTAACGATGGGTAAACTGGTTTTAGTTTTTCATATAGGTACCTAGCTGCAAGAACTGCGACACCAGACATTTCACGAACACCTTGTCCACCAAGCGCTTTAATGTAAGTGTAAGCGCGGACTTTGTGAGCAAAGTTTCCAACGTGACGGTGGAAAGACCCGATTGATTTTGGAGCTTTGACAACGTCAAATTTATCTCCCACTTTTACAACCTGAATCCCTGGAAGGTAATCAACTAAGCGGTGAGATACGGCAACGATTCCGTCACCCGGGCCACCACCACCATGTGGGATAGTCCAAGTTTTGTGAAGGTTGTTGTGAACAGCATCGACACCCATTTTGTTCAGGTCGATCCATCCGGCAATCGCGTTCATGTTTGCGCCGTCCATGTAGACAAGTCCACCAGCACTGTGGATCAGGTCGGCCATTTCTTTAAATGACTTTTCAAATAATCCAGACGTGTTCGGGTTTGTTACCATAACACCGGCAATACGTGTGTTGTATTTTGCAATTTCTGCTTTTAATTGTTCAAGGTTAATGTGACCAGTTCCATCAGCTTCGATGATGACGATTCCGTATTGAACTCCATCAACTGTCTTTGTTTCAAATCCGGCCATTGTCGCTGTTGCTGGATTTGTTCCGTGAGCAGATCTTGGAATTAAAACGATGTTTCTTGTTTCCGCTTCGCCATTGTTTCTATGGTAGCCTTGGAATAATTTTAGACCAACAAGTTCTCCCTGAGCTCCAGCAACCGGTTGAGTTGTAACAGCAGGAAGTCCTGTGATTGATTTAAACATTTCCTGAATTCCGTAAAGGATTTCAAGGCAGCCCTGAACGTCTTCGATTGGTGCTTGAGGGTGAACATCTGTAAACCCTTTAAGACCTGCCGCCCAGTCATTGATGTATGGGTTGTATTTCATTGTACATGACCCAAGCGGGTAGATGTTGTCATCCGGGCTTACGTTTAGATCAGCAAGATTTTTATAGAAGGCCTTGATTTCTTCCATTTCAAGATTCGGAAGACCAACAGGAGTTGATCTCATGAAGTTCTCCGGAATTTCTGGAAGGAATTCATCGTTTTCTTCAGCTTCAAAGTTTTGCGTGAAGAAGTTTTCTAATTTTTCTAAGTCTTCATCTGTATGAACATCAAAGAAAGATAATAGAAGTAAATGTCTTCCATCATTAAGTCTCTTTGATACATCAACACCTAATTGCATGTTGGCAGCAGAAGCTTTTTTCTGAAGTTCTTTTACACTTATTGGAATTTCAAGAACAAATTCATTGTAGAATGGAGTTGAAGGGAAAGCTAAGTTGACACCTTTAAATTGAGTCAGAACCTGCGCCATTTGTTGTGCGTAGTCGCGTCCAATTAAAGCAGCGTCGCTCATTCCTTGTTCACCACGAGCAAGGATGGCAGCTCCGGCAGCACTTGCTACAAACGATTGGTTTGAACAAATGTTTGAAGTCGCTTTCTCACGACGGATGTGTTGCTCTCTCGTTGAAAGAACCATGCACAGTGCTTCTTTGCCGTTCATGTCTTTTGCACGTCCAACAAATCTTCCAGCAGTTTGTCTGATGTCTAATTTATTAGCGTCGTTGTATCTGATCCCGAAGATCCCAAGACCAGGTCCACCGAAGTTTGGCCCTAGGGCAAGATGTTGTCCTTCACCAACGATCATATTACATCCTTGCTTTTGAGTTCCGAACTCAGAAGGAGGAGTAAGAGCATCTGTAGCAAGTAACATTGGATCGAAGATCGCGATTGATTGAACTTGAAGTTGAGAACACAGGTCTGTGAACGAGTGAACGTCTTCAAGGTTTCCGTAGTTGTTTACCTGAGGGAAAACAATACAAGCAAGGTCTGATCCAAGATCAGAGGCCATTTTGTGAGCGATATCTACGTTGGTAATCCCTGTTTCTTTGTCCGTTGGGATTGTAACTATATTGCATCCGGTTTCTTTAGCGTGAGTTTTTAAAACTTCAATATCCCCTGGGAATAAAGATTCACAAACCAGGGCCGTTTTAGAATTTTTTACAATTCTCATTGCAGTTTGGATGGCCTCATAAAGAGCTGTTGATCTTTCATAGAAAGAAGCATTGATCGCTTCAAATCCTGTTAACATTGAAAGAGTAGAAGAGTAGATCCAAAGAGTTTGTAGTGTTCCTTGTGATCTTTCCGGCTGGTATGGAGTGTAGGCCGTTGTTAAACCACGAAGGTCACATACGTAAGGTACGATGTCTGAAACTTTGTAGTTTTTTAATCCATCACCAATGAAGCAAGTTTTTAAGTTATTTTTAGCTGCGATTCCTTCCATATGAGCGATAAGGTCGTTGTATGAAAGTTCTTCACAAACAAATGGTGCTTTATCAAATTTTACATTGTCACCAATGTGCGAGAATAAATCTTTTAATTCAGTCGCGTTTAATGCTTTAAGCATTTGCGCCTGCTCTTCTTTTGTTGAAGAGATATAGTACTTCGTTAATTCTCTCGGAAGAGATTTTGGATCGTATGGAAGCTTCTTAAAATTCGTGTCTGCATTCGTTGAAGACGTAGTCATCGGTTATTCCCCTAGTGGATTTTGGTCCTTTTAAAACATAAAAATATGTGCCTATAATAGCCAATAATGAATGAGTTAATAAAGATAAAAATAAGCGATGTCGATGATTCGTCTTGGCCAAGCTTTATACAAGAAGCATTGACTGATAAAAATCATTTTAACCTGGAAGTTGTTTCAGAGCGTAAGTTATGCGACAACTGCGATTATTTGTATTTTTCAGAGGGGAAACTCAATTTTCACTCTAGTGAACTCGGTAAAATGGGTTTCGATTTTCAAGACATTTATACCTATCATAAGAGGCAAAACTACGCACTTTCCAAAGAACCATTGGCAAAAGCTTTGGGGATTAAAGGGGCCGCGGAGAAACGCACCATCTGGGACGCAACGTGTGGAACAGGTAAAGACAGTTTATTGATCCACTATTTTGGAGCAAAGCTGACAAGCTTCGAGAGAAATCCCGCCGTTTACTTACTTTTAAAAGACGCTTTGCGAAGATACCCCATAGATTTTCATTTAGTTTTCGGTGATGCTTCAAAACTTCCAATGCCGGAAAATCGCCCTGAAGTGATTTACTACGATCCGATGTACCCAGCTAAAAAGAAATCCGCCCTAGCTAGAAAAGAAATGAGAATCTTCAAAGAGATTGTTGGTGAAGACAATGACTCTAAGGATTTTTTAGAATGGGCCATGAAAACTGCGACTGAAAGAGTCGTGATAAAGCGTCCACTTGAGGCCGAACCCGTCAAAGAAAAACCAACGGCAAGCTACACCGGCAAAAGCACTCGTTATGATATGTACAAGATTTTCTAACCGCCGGATCTCTTCGTTTTAAAACCTAATTTCGCTAAAAAGGCCTCAGTCTTTTCTCTTTGATCACCCTGTAGTTCAATTTGCGGTTTGTTTTCTTTTTTATAAGTTCCGCCCGTCCCACAATGGTTTTTTAGTTTTTTGGCCAGGTCTTCAAAGAAGGGTGGGTTGTTAGGGAAGTCGTGAATAACTGTCACTAATTTTCCACCGCGTTGGTTTTTTTCTAGTTTGATCTTTAAAGTAACTTTTAAAGGATCAATAGCGACAATGTGGGCCGGTGAATCATCACATTCACACGGATCTTCGCCACATTTTTTACATAATTTTAGGTGAGAGCCATCACTTGAATAAACTAAGCGTGTTTCACTGTTTGATTTGTTCTTATCTGGTTTATTTTGTTTCATTTTCTTTGGTTTTTTATTAAACTCATAGGATCTTTAAATTTGATTTATATTAAAAGGAATGAGTGTATTATGGCAAAGAAATTTGACGTTTACGGAATTGGAAATGCTTTAGTTGATATGGAGTTCGAAGTCACAGCTGACTTTTTAAAAGAGGCCAAGATTGAAAAAGGGCTTATGACTCTGGTTGATGAAGACAGACAAACTGAAATCGTTAATACACTTACAGGAACTCAGCATAAACGTTCATGTGGTGGATCAGCAGCTAATACGATGATCGCCATTTCTCAATTCGGTGGAAAAAGTTTTTATTCTTGTAAAGTTGCAAGTGATGAGACTGGAGATTTTTATTTTAAAGATCTTATGGACAACGGAGTTGAAACAAATCTTTCAACAAGCTCACTTGAGTCAGGTATTACTGGGAAATGTATTGTTTTAATCACGCCAGACGCTGATAGAACGATGAATACATTCCTAGGGATTACTCAGAACTTTTCGACAAAAGAATTAATTGAAGAGCATATTAAGAATTCAAATTACCTCTACATTGAAGGATACCTTGTTGCTAGCCCGACAGGGAAAGAAGCTTCAGTAAAAGCAAAGAAAATTGCTGAAACTCACAACGTAAAAACAGCGCTTACATTCTCAGACGTTAACATGGTTAATTTCTTTGCAGATGGTTTAAGCGAAATGATTGGATCAGGTGTTGATCTTCTTTTCTGTAACGAAGCTGAAGCTTTTGCTTACACAAAATCAAATAATATTGATGAAGCAGTAGCAGGACTAAAGAAAATCGCTAAGACTTTTGCTATCACTCGTGGACCTAAAGGGGCCTTAGTTTTTGATGGTGAAGAAGAAATCCATGTTGTGACAATTCCAGTTGAAGCTATCGATACAAACGGAGCTGGGGATTTATTCGCGGGAGCTATGCTTTACGGAATCAACAATGGAATGAGTTACGCTGAAGCTGCAAAACTGGGATGTTTAGCTTCTTCAACTTTAGTCACTCAATTTGGTGCAAGACTTAAAAAAGAACAAATTTCAAAAGTGAAAGCATTACTTGCTTAATTTTTAATAAGGATGGATATGACTCGCTTAAGTATTAAGAAAATTATTTCTGAAGACATTATTGATACAGACGCAACGGTAAAAGGTTGGATCAGATCAGTTCGTAACTCTAAAAAGTTCTCATTTATTGTTTTAAATGATGGTTCTTCGCAATCTAATCTTCAGATCATCGTGGATGAAGTCCTTCCAAACTATGCTGAAGTCGCAGGTCTATTACTTGGATCGGCCGTTTCAATCACAGGTCGTCTTGTAAAAGGCGGAGGAAAAATTCCTCAGATTGAAATGCAAGCTAAAGAGGTTGAGATCATCGGCAAAACGGATGAATCATACCCACTTCAAAAGAAAGCAACATCACTTGAATTCTTAAGAGAACAAGCTCACCTAAGAATCAGAACAAACACTTTTGCAGCTGTTATGCGCGTTCGCCACCATATGGCGATGGCCACTCATAAATTCTTTTCTGATAAAGGATTTTACTACCTGAACTCGCCCATTATTTCTGGTGTTGATGCCGAAGGTGCAGGAGAGATGTTTACTGTTTCGACACTCGCTTCAGACATTACAAAAGCACCTAAAACAAAAGATGGAAAACTAGACTTCTCTCGCGACTACTTCGGAAAGGAAACTTTCTTAGCGGTAACAGGCCAGCTTGAAGGTGAGTGTTATGCAATGGGATTGGGTTCGGTTTATACATTCGGCCCAACATTCAGATCAGAGAACTCAAACACAACTCGCCACCTTTCAGAATTCTGGATGATCGAGCCGGAAGTGGCGTTTGCTGATTTAGATGAAATTGCAGAACTGGCAACAGACTACATTAAATACCTTATCTCGTACGCATTAGAGCACGCATCAAGCGAGCTTGAATTCTTATACAACAGAGAAGATGCAACAGTTGATAAAAACCACATGGAAACACTAAAGCACGTTCGTGATTCAAAATTCACGCGCGTGACTTATACGGAAGCTCTAGAGATTTTATCTAAAGTTGATCCAGCAGTTAAGAAGTTCGAATACCCGACAACATGGGGATCAGAGCTGCAAACAGAACACGAAAGATACCTGGCAGAAGTTCACTTCAAGATGCCGGTTATCGTAACGGATTACCCGAAAGAGTTTAAAGCTTTCTATATGAAGCTTAACCCAGATGGAAAAACAGTTCGTGCGATGGATATTTTAGTT
>JBEIPV010000080.1:0-13855 GCA_040376855.1 Bacteriovorax sp. | reverse complement strand
GCCAATGGAAACGTCTCTACCGCATCATCAAGCTTCTCGATCGTTTACGAAGTGACTGCTCCAGTGCTTACGATCACCAGCCCAACATATGTGAAAGGAAGTGCTGTTTATACTGTTAACTGGACTGCGACTGAAACGAACATCACGACATCACAAGTTTTCACTGTTGATTATTATAACGGATCGACATGGGCGACATTAGGAACAGTGGCCTCAACTAATGGGCCTCTATCATCTCAAGCTTTCACATATAACTGGACTGCCCCTGCAGTAAACATCGCGACGGCTAAACTTCGTGTTTCACTTACAGACAGGGCCGGAAATACGGGAACAATTTCTTCGAATGCATTCACAATCGACTCGATTGCTCCAACAATTGCGATTTCAACTCCGGCAAACAACGCTTACTTTGCAACAACCAATGCAACAATCACTGGAACATGTGAAGGAGTATTGCCGATCACTTTCAGTGGTGCTCTACAATCTTCATTCAACGTGAACTGTAACAGTGGATCTTTCACTCAAAACGTTAACTTCTCAAACGGTGACGGAGCTAAGGCCATTACGTTAACGATTACTGACCTTGCTGGTAACCAGACAAGTCTTTCGACGACATTAAATCAGGATATGACAGCTCCATATTTAACAAGAACAACTGGAGCAAACCCTCAGTACACAAAAAATAATACTGTGACATGGGGTGGAACTTGCGAAGGAAACTTAACGATTAACTTTACTGGATCTTCAACTGGAAGTTTCAATTGCGTAAGTGGTGCATGGTCATGGACAACTCCTTCAAAATCAGTTGATGGAAATTATTCTTATTCACTTCAGCAGGTAGATAGTGCTGGCAATACTTCAACAAGCTTAAGTTTAGCGTGGACGAGAGATAACGTCGCCCCTGCTCTAACTCTTGCTGAAGGAACAAGTGGAACAAACAATTTAAGCCAAATGACTTTTACAGGTAACTGTGAAGGTGTATTACCAATTGTAGCTTCAGGAACTGAATCAAATACATTCAGCTGTAACAACGGAACATGGTCTTATACAACAGCAACTTATTCGAGTGATTCAACCAGATCATTTACTTTCACTCAAACTGATACTGCAACCAATGCTACAGCTAGGACTTATAGCTGGACAAGAAACACTCAAGGTCCGGCACTTTTCCTATCAGAGACAACTCCATTCAAAACAAATACTGATACAGTAACTTTTGGTGGTACTTGTCAGAATGGTTTAACAATCAACATTACCGGAGCTGCGACTTCTACGGCAACTTGTACATCTGGGGCATGGTCTTGGGTCGCTCCAACACAAACAACGGATGCAGCAAGAACTTATAACTTCAGCCAGACGAATGCTGTTCCTAACACGACAACAGTTACAAGAGTTTGGTATAGAAAAACAAATCTACCAACATTGAGTGCATTTACAACAACGGCCTCAAATCCTTCGAGAAATGCAACGATTCCTACAAATATGACGATTCAATCAAATAATGCCAACGTATTCATTTCTCATATTTGTACAATTTCTGATAATACAACAACTCCTGCGAGCAACAGTACTTGCTGGGAATCAGTAAGCGGTCCAGTCATTGCAAAATCTCCTGCTGCGACTATGACGATTTCAAACTACCCTCACTTATTAGGATGGGAAATTAAGGCCTACGATGTCTATGTCTGGGCAAAAGATGAAGCTGGAAATATTTCTCTTTTAGGAAATGCTGGAGCTGGGACAATTGGAACTGATAAAATTAATTCATTCTATGATCCAGGTATCACTCCTGTTATGGCCGACGTATGGGCGGCCAACGTTGATACCGCGGCCAACCCACCAACGCTTGCTCAGGCCACTATTCCAGCGGGAAGCACAGTGTATGTTCACTGGAAAGCAACTGACAACACGGCACTACCAGCAGGGGCCATTTCTCTTTTCTACACTCAAAATGAGATTGACTTCAATCCGATAGCTGGAGCTTCTGCCCTTAATAACCAAAACTATGGCTGCCCTGGCATCACTCTTGGAGCAAATGAAGGATGCTTTAAATGGACTAACGGTTCACCATTAAGCACGGCTTACAAAATCCAAGTAGTGGTTAACGACCAGACAGATTTATCTGCAAAACTTATTTCAAATCCATTAAACACAGGAGCAATTAAGATTCTTGCAGGAAATACTGAGTCAGGACTTGGCGGTTCAGCACAGTCTGCGATGTTCTACACTCGCAAAAATGGTTCTGAATCAGATCCTGGATCAATCGTTATGACTAACAATGGTCGAATTTATTTTGCCGATTATAAACGTGGAATCTTGACAGTTGATCCGGCAGATGGAAATCAAAAAGTTTTTATTCCAATGACAGGTACAAGTACTGGTGACGGTGGACCGGCGATCAATGCAACTTTAAAATATCCAACAAAAATTGCTCTCGATTTCCAAAACCGTTTATTGATTATGGACACAAACTTAATCAGACGAGTTGATTTAAACCTGGCAACACCAACGATTGAAACAATTATAGGTGGTGGAGCTTCAACGGCCGACACAGTTGCAAATCCACTTGATTTAAGTATTTATTCTCATAGTACAAATAGCGTTTATGCCCGAGGAATGGTTTTCTTTGCCACTCCAAATGGAGATATTTATTTCCACAGTGAATATTCTCTTAAGGAACACACTGTTCCAACTTACAGACTTCGTGTGTACAAGGCGGCCACTGGACAAGTTATTTCAAAATATTTTAACTTAACTGGTGGTGACTACTATGCTCCAAGCACTGCACTTTCCAATTGTCGAATTATCCACCCGGGAGTGAGTTTCAACCCAAGCAACTCTCAATTAACTGGTGTAACAGTAATGACTTATCACCATCCGAACTTCGCTTCATGTGATGATGGTGCAAGTAGTGCTGATGGACGTTATTCAAGAACATACTTTGATCCGATCACCTTTGCACCGACGACAAACTTTGATGATTCTTACAGATATTTTACCTACCTTCATACGACAGGTATGAATGGTAAAACATATATCACGATGTCACGTGATTATGTTAACAGAGTTAATTACGACGGTACCTACACTCGTATCCTGGGTTCTGGTACACGTGGACAATGTGCGGATGGAACGGCCGCGACTGCTTGTAATATTGATATTCAGGATTTCTTTATCACTTCTCAAGATAAGATCTACTTCGTTGACGGTGGTCTCATCAGAACGGTTGATGACACAGGAAAAGTTGTAACATTATTTGGTCAGCGAAACACTTACGGTAACGGTGTAAACGCACTGAACGCGCGTTTTGATGACATCCACACTCTTGGTCAAATGAACAATGGAAAAGTTATTGTTGGAGATTCTGCTGGTTACTACGTAAAAGAATTTTCGATTGAAGGAAATATCAATATCCTTGCAGGTAACGGAAACTATGCTAGCTCAATGAACACAACATCAGCGGCCAGTGCACAGGGGATCTACTCATCATCTTGGTTCGTAGTTGATCCAGTGACTGGAGATCTATATATAAGAAACTCTTATAACAGATTATCTAAATATAATTATGCAACCGGTATGTATCAGAATATTAATAATTGTTCGACAATAGACTACTGGGATCTTGATGGTCAACCTGCGGCCGGAAAAAAATGTAACGGAAATCAATCGTACATCCTTCCATTGGGTATAGCAGGAGATAAAATTCTAACGACCAACATGAAGTATAACAATACTGATCTTCACTATGAAGACTTCATGTGGAAAACGTATGATAAGAGCGATAGCTACAGGCAAGCTCATGTGGCCGGTACAAATGTTCCGGCAGATACATATACTGGTGGATATGCAGGTCTTTGTACGTCAGGCTCTCCATCAGATACATGTAAGATGACTTATTATGATTACAACTCTCTTGTCTCGTGGGATGCGACAGCTTCCCGCTGGATTTTTGCAAGACAAAGAAATGATTCTAGCGCAGCAGCTCGAGAAGTATGGGCAGTAACCCCTGGTGGAACAACTGATAAAATCGCACAGCTTCCACGTACATGGCTGTCATATATTTATGTTCGAGAAGGTGCTACTCAAACTCTTTATTACTGTGCAAGTGGACGCCTTTACCGTCACAACATGGCCTCTAATACCGACCTTGGTGCTTTAACATGGTCAATGTCGACGATGAGCTGTAAGGGTGGATCACTGCTGTGGAATAGCGCAAGAAGAACAGTTATCTTCCCATTCGAACAAAATGGTATTGATGGTGTTGCAGAATACTACGTTCCTTAATTGTTTTTATTTTATCAAGGATTTTTCTATTTTGGCTAAACGTTGCTTTAGCTCTGCATTTTCTTTTTCCAATTTTTCCATTCGCAAATCTACGCCGCTGAACTTTTTATTGAGCTCTTTAATCGCCTGAATTACAGGCGCCACTAATCCCATATAAGAAACAGACTTAATCCCATCAGTGCCCGTGATAACGGCTTCTGGAAACACCTTTTCGACATCCTGAGCGATTACCCCAATTTGTTCACCATCATTATGCAACTCCGGCTCTATCCAAAAATACCTAACACCTGTGATGACATCTAACTTTGCAAGAGCATCTTCAATCGGCCTGATATCTCTCTTTAAACGTTTATCAGAGTTTGCCGTCACTGACCCTGAAGCCAGGATATTTCCGATGACATGTAACTTTTGAGTTGGGATTTCAATACCAATTCCCACATTTCCAGACTGATCAACAGTCATCGCTGTAACCGGAACGTTATTGACACCTGGAGTATTCGGACTTATTAAAAAATCTAATGCCGAGCCACCTCTATTGTCGGCAGTATATCCTTCTGTCGCTCTTGGAAAAATACCTGCTAAAAACTTAACTGGCTCTGTTGTAAATTCAGCGTCAGTCGACATGAACTTAACTCCTTGTCCATACTTTGCAGTCGTGTTCATATTTCCAGTTACAAACTCCACCCCATTCATTGAATTAGCAATCGCTGAACTTCCAACCGAATTGTTGTCAAATCTCGCGACCAATGAAGTATTTTTCACATAAAAGGGCACCCCACTAGGAGCAGCGGCCCCTACACCAAAATTACTTCCAACATAAACGCGGTTCAATCCACCTGTTTGAAATAAAATTGTATCGTTGCTCGACATAATTCCTTCGGCCGGCCCTGTTGAGCCCGTATTCTTAAGTTCAATTCCAGAAATTGTACCACCAGTGCTTTCCACTAATAATGGTGTGGCCGATGAGCTGCTAACATGTAAAGCTCCAGTGATTAAATCCTCTGGCCCCCAACTTCCATTGTTAAATTTTAAAACTTGTCCTGGTGTTGCCCCCATTGAATCAAGTGTAACAGTAATTGGAAAAGAACTTTGCGCCGATGCTGATGACAAAATTAATTCAAAAGCTCCACCAACTAATAAAGAAATGGCCTGACTGGCCACTGCACTTATCTGAGTGTCAGATTGGGCACTGATACTTAATGCCGTATCAACACCTGGTCCTTTAATCTGTACGCCTGTTACACCCATGAGATTGGCGCCACTAATTAAAACTGTGTCATTATAAAGATTCACTAAAGACAGTGTCGAATGAAGTATCGGTTGAGTCTTAGTTTCAGTTTCGAGAGAAGCTTTAATTTTACTTCCGTAAGCAAAGCACCCCTGAAAAAACATTAAGCTGATAATTAAAACGAGCGAGCATTTTTTACTTATGGTGTTGCCCATGTATACCTCCACAAAATATTCTTACTATCAGTAGAGTTACTATCTGCTTTTAAGAAAGATTCTTCATAACCTATATAAAATGACTGGTTTCTCAGTTTAGCTTCAAGCCCAACTCCTGCCCCATAACTAAATTTCGGATTAATCCCAGAGGCCTTACGCGGAAGAAGCGCTCTTCCTGAAAAAGCGTACGCCAGGGTGGCCTCCTGAAATTGATAAAAATCATTTTTAAAAATAGTTTTTACTTGAGGAAGGACGACCTTTTTTATTTCAACTGCAACGGTATTGGGACTGGTCAAAAAAAGCTCATCCCCCATCCCTGCTTCCATTTGCCATTTTTGTTTAAGAAAAGTACCTACTCCTAAATACGTAGTCGTAACATTTTTCTTTAAAACAGTGATGGAGTTATCACTGGAAAAATTCACCTTTTCAACAAACACTTTTGCATAAACATCCAGTTCAGGGTTAAAGCGCATGCCATATATGACACTTGCTCCATAACTCATGTCCGATAAAACACGGGCCTTGGAGTTTTGAGACTCATTTGAATCATTTGCTGTCAGCTCTTTCCAACTTACCAATGGAGAAACTTGCCAGAAAAAAAACTGTTCAAAAATATTTGATACGTAACGGGCCTCAAGCTCTGTTCCTGGACTTGAAGGGTCTGCAGAGACAAGTGGTCCTTCAACCATGTTGATTTTCTGCTCAGTTGGCATTTTCACCAGGATGATTTTTTCTCCAGGAATAATTCGATCCCCTTTAGATTTTTTCATTTCAGGATTAAGTTTTAAAATTTGTTCCAGCATCCCTTTTCGACCATAAATTGGCCTGATCTTATTTTGATAAAGAATAGTAGAGAGTGTATCCCCTTTTTTGGCAATGTAGGTGTGCGCCAGCACAGACTTAAAACTAAGACCAAACACAAAAGTAAAAGTGCACAGTGATTTAAACTTATAAAACATGCACTCATTATATTGTGAAAAAAGATTATGCAATCATCGCGGTACATCCTACCTAGTTTCGGTAAGCATAAAAATTATTTTTATAGAGTTTTCTACATCAAAAATAAGACACGTAATAGACAAAAGCAGAACTTAAGAACTGCAAGTTAAAGGGACTTAGTTTTGCATAACTAAAAAACATGTAACAACTCAGGAGGAAAAATTGGAAAACCTAACAAATCAACTACCGCAATACGATCACAAAAACTATCAAAGAGATGAAATCTACCAAACGATGGAGAGCTTTGCAGAGGCCATTCGCGAAGGAGATATAAAACATATTATGTCTTTTTATGCCGATGACGTTATCGCATACGATATGATGCCACCTCTAGAATTCTCAGGTAAGGATAAATATGAAAAATCCTGGCAAGAATGTTTTACCAGCTACTTTAAATTCCCAGTCAATTTTGACTATGAAAAACAAAAATTTACGATTGAAGGTAATGTCGCTCTCACTCATGCACTCGTTCATATGAGTGGTGAATCTAAAGACGGTGAAAAAATGAATATGTGGATGAGAAATACGACTTGCCTTAAGAAGACCGGTGACAAATGGCTTATCACTCATGAGCACAATTCAATTCCCATGGATAAGGAAATGAAAGGATTAGTTGATTTGCGCCCTGAGAATTACCTTCATTAAATTTTCAAGGGCATTCGCGATTTTGAATGCCCTTAGTTTTGCTGACAAGCGACTGTCCACGCAACATTCTGGTAAACATCCTTCCACTTCAGTTGCAAAAATGGTGGAAAATTAGACCCCTGCATTTCAGAAACTCCAACAGTTCTTCCATCTTGATAAAGTACAATCATAATATGTCCACTGGCCGCTGTGGTATTCATAACAATAGTCGCTTTCATCTCTCTACTGACAATGTCGACAATTTCATTAGTCGTCCTTGTATATCCAATTTTTTGTGTCCCAACATGCTCTATTATATTTGTAGCATGAGGCATTTTGGTAAATACGCAGTTGTATCTTGGCAGGTTTTCACAAAGGCCACTACTGCAAGAAATTCCATTGGCCGCTAAGAATCTTTGAGAAACTGTGTACACTCCTGTTTCTTCAATTCCCGCGAGACTTAAAACTTCATGTAACGCCAGAGCTGATTTAATAGAATTGTTTCTAAGGTCATTCCATCTTGGGCCATAAACAACTATCGTGTCAGGATTTTTGTAATTAATAACTGTCGAAAATTGGCGAACCTCTCCCTTGACTGAATAAAGAGGCACCTCTGAAACCAGGATTTCAGTTTTGTCTAAAATGGCCTGAAGATCAGTATCTTTGACTTCAGGGTATTGAGCGAGATTACTTTTTACAATTTTAATTGATTCTTGAGCAAAATTATAAAAATCTAGAGCACGTGAATCGCCACCGTTACCAATAACTTTTCCTCCTGCAAAAGTAGAAGAAGAAAATAGTAGCACTGCCCACATAAAAATTATTAATTTCATACATCACCTTTGGCCATAAAAAACATTTGTGAACTGTAACAAACAACGTGATCTTTTTTTTCTTCTGACTTAGAAGAAAGAGTGAGTATTTTTGCGATGGCCTCATCAAGAATCATTCGAGCTTCATTCATATGTTTTTCTTCCAGGGAAAAAACCACTGACTTCATAAGTCGATCATTAATAGGCTCATTAATAATCTTCTTTTCCATTGTTCTTAAAATATCAATATTGAAGGCCCTGATAGCTTCAGAGGGAATTCCATCTGAAGAAGAAAAATATGGGGAAAGATCACTCCACTGCCCGTCTTCAGATATTTTTAACAGTTGAGCACTTTGAAGTCTTTTTACTGACTCTAAAATCTCTTTCGATGAAACTTTTAACTTCTCAGCAATCCATTCAGGGGTATTATCGAACTGCTTTAAATAAGTGCATTCTAATATCGCTAAATCGAGCGTAGAAGTTAGCGACTTCATGGCATCTGACTTAAGCTTTCCAATAATAATGCTCGTTTTCTGTGACTCAATATTAAATCTTGCTTTTTCTTTATCAGTTTTGTTTCTTGAATGTTTTAATGCCACGAGATTAACAAAATGGTTGGCCTGCCAATCTGGCAATTTCAGAGCACTCACTATTTCGCTCGCCTTCTTTACCGAAATGCCTTTTTTCTTTTTTAAAATTTCTGACAATGTAGAAGGTGCAATTTTTAAGTCTCTGGCAAATGAGCGCATTGAATAACTGGGATTCGAACGAATCCTTTCATTAAGAATATTTAATAAAATTTCCACGTAAGATGAATGCATACTGCATCTTGCCTTAATAGGGATTTAAATCTATGTTTTTTTCATTTCGCCCGATAAAACCTATAATTTTTACAAGGTTAAGGCGTAAAAAAGGAAAAAAGGTACCAGCAGACTTGTGGTAGTGCAGTTGCTCAACCACAAGTCTGCTGGAACCATTATTTAAGTTGTTTTTTGATTCTTACCAGCTCGCGTTTTTCATCAGGAGGAAGGTCGGTTCCAGATGACCCACTATACTCCAGCATGACATTTTGTTCATAGAGAGCGTAGCATTTTTTAGCGTATGGTGATGAAGGATAGAGTTTAATACATTCTTTTAAGTACAAATCACTCAATGTAAAAAAGTAAGTGCTGCTTAAGCGTCTCTCGGCAATGGCCAGCCAGTATAAAATCTTAGATGCACTTTCAGTTTTAGGATGATCGTTAAGGTATTTTGATAAAACGCCTGATGCAATCAATAGAGTGATATCATTGTCACTGCTAACTTGCTCTTTCATTTCTTCCAAAGGACTTAAATAAGTCTTAATAAACTCATCAATCGATCCTATTTTAGCAGGGTCAAAAGACTTCCACGAAGCCAATGAGCGTCCCCAGCTATTAAAAGTATTTTTTGCAAGTATAGGAAGTCGTAAATCCTTTTTATATTTCTCAACAAAAGCATTCGCTTTTTCATAATTAAAAGAAATCTTAGTGTGAATAGAGATGATTCTTTTCATTGAAGAATACATTTCATGAGACTTTGAGCTTTTAAGGGAATTATCCAAGGCCAAGTTTAAATATTTCTCAGACTCATCAAAATGTCTAACGAGGTAAAGGTAATTTCCAAATGCGTAGTCAGATTCAAAGTCTGATCTTTTGGCCTTATTGATGGCCTCTCCAAAAGCATTGGCAGTTCCATGGCTCGATAACTGACTGTGGCAAGAAATACAAAGTGAAGTTACCGCACTTAGTCTTTTCTGTGCAAAAGCAAAATTATTATTTTGAACCGAATTTATCGTATCGGTCAAATGCCCATTCATAGTGTCCAGACTTGGTCTAAAACCTGGTCTTTGAAAGTATTCTACGTGTTTTGCACTTTTAAAAAAATCAGAGATATCAGTCAGATTTTTAATCAACTCAGCTTTTTTTGCCGGATCTTTTTTTAAAATTTCAACACTATTTTCACCTGAGTACACATAAGGAATAACTTTAACAAATGATTCATAGACGCCTCCCATAATGGCCTTGGCCTGTATCTTTGAATCATCATTAGCGACAGCATCTGTGTTGGCCATTGCTGTATTGAAAGACAAAACTAGTGTGAGCAGCAGTATTTTCATTAATTCACCTTGGTTGATTTAAGTTAATGCTAACTGAATAGTTATAATAATTACAATGATCAATATCAGTATATTTTGTCTAAAACCTGACCCTCATCATACTTCTTTTCTATTGCACACTATAACGTGATTCTCATGAATATTTACTATTTTGATCAAATTACAAAGACCGATAATTTTTTAGGTGGAAAAGGCTTCACTTTGGGATTGATGAAGAATGCCGGCTTCCCGATTCCTGATGGTCTTATCCTAACCGAAATGCCAGACAGCGAGAAAGAATGGAATGAAATCCTTTCGTGGTGGAAAAAACATTCATCACCCAAACTTGCGATCAGGAGCTCAGCAGTTGGAGAAGATTCAAATGAACAAAGCTTTGCTGGCCAAAATTCTAGTTATTTAAATATCGAAAGTGAAAATGAAATTAAAACATCCATAAAAAATTGTTTTCAATCTATGTATAAAAAATCCAGCGCTCTTTATCGTGAACATTTTTTGAAAGAAAAATCAGACCTGGTAAAAATGAACGTCGTTTTGCAAGTTATGGTGAATCCAAAACTATCTGGTGTTTTTTTTAGTGTTGACCCAAGAAATAATGAAGCTGGATGGATAATTGAAGCTATAGAAGGACTTGGCGAAGACCTGGTTTCTGGAAAAAAAACACCATGGCATTTTGAAGAGAAAAAGCAAGCTAAAACAAGTCTCTTCAACATAGAAGAACTTATTAAAACAGGTATGGCCATTCGAGATTATTTTGGACACGAGATTGATATCGAGTGGGCCATAGATCAAGATGATCAGCTAAAAATACTACAGGCCCGCCCGATAACGGCCCTTTCAGGTAAATCTGAAGAAAGAAGAATTATTGAAGAAGAATTAAATCGCTTAAAAACAACTTATCCCTCAAATACACTATGGGATGGAGGAACTTTTGCTGAATGGAGTGGTCCCCCCAGCGAATTAACCTTTAGTATATGGAAAGAAGCATTTTCAAAGCAACATGCTTTTTCCAAGGCACTTAAAAAATTAGGTTATTTAGGTATTGATGAAGATTTTCCCAATGAATCCCATTCTCTACTTGAAAGAGTTTTTAATCGTGGCTATGTAAATATCTCGATGCTGGCCCCACTCTACTTTGGTCCAATCCCTTATCGCTTAGAACTGAAAACAACACCAAAATTAAAATTTGATTTTAAGAAAATGACTCTTAAAATGTTCATTCTCACACCATTTACAATGTTAAGAATGTTAAAAGTAGGGCTTCGACTTTCAACACAAAGACGGCAATGGTTACTAGAATGTGCAAAAGAACTTACAGAATTTAATGACAAATCTTTTCGTGTAAAAGAACTAAATCATTATCAAAAATTTTCTGACCTTGAACTGCATGACCTTTTCCTTCGAGAAGTTACTCTTTTTTATGAAGATCATTTAACATGGCCGTTAGTTTTGATCACTTTAATTGAATCAACATCACAAAGCCTTAGAGCACTTTTAAAAGACGTGCTTCCTCCTGAAGATATTGATAAATGTTTAAACCAATGGCTTTCAATTGGCATTCATACTGTAACAATGGAAATGAATGAAGATTATAAAAAAGCTTCTAACGATCCTACCAAACGAGTTCATTTTATGCAGAAGTATGGCCATCGTGGGCCAGGAGAACTTGAATTATTCCATCCTAGATGGTTAGAGCTGTCTGATAACGCTTTTTTTAAATCTTCAACAATCTCTAGACCAACTGATAATTCTAATCAAAAATCGGTTGAATCAGAAATCAATGCACTTAAAACTTATAAAAAACAAGTTATAGAAAAAGAATGGAAACTTTTGCGAGACATGCTCGAACTCAGAGAAAAATGGAAAATGAGCCTACTCTCACCATACTCACATATACGTTATATCGCCTTAGAAATCTCGAAGCGAAACAAAGTTGGCGATGATATTTTCTGGCATTCTTTTCAGGAAATTTTGAATAATGACTTTAATCTAAAGAGAGCAAAAAAAAGAAGAGATACCACTGAGATGAGTAAGTCTATTTATTTACCTACCATATTAGAACTCTCAAAGCTTGAAAATATTCTGACTAAAAAAGATGAATCAAATATAAATTCTTTCAACGGTATGGCCTTATCTCCAGGGCTGGTTTTTGGTGAAGTCAGGGTTGTAACTTCTCCTGAAATTATCGATATAGAAAGCTGGCCTGAAAATACAATTTTAGTAGCAGAGTCTACTGATCCTGGTTGGACAGGATTATTTTTAAAATCAAAGGCCGTGGTTGTAGAAAAGGGAGGCGTACTCTCTCATTGTGCAATCGTTGCCCGCGAAATGAACTTACCTGCTGTAAGTGGGATTAAACAATGTCACCTCCATTTTAAGGATGGAGATAAAATCTGGGTGGATGGAAATAATGGACGTATTACACTGGCTTAGTCAAAATCATGAACTTTTCACCAAAGGAGTTACTCCTGCGATTATCCCTACTGTCTTTATACCGCTAACAGCTTTGACTGTAGCACTTACATCACTGGCAAGTTTAGTCGCAGGCTGGTTTGGAATCAAACTACAAACCGAAGGGCCAAAGCAGTTTCTTGAAGTACTATTAAAAAAACGCGTGCTTATTTCTATGGTTCTTATGAATCTCCTTGGATGGGGAATTTATAAAAGCTATGTCTATATTCATACACTACCAAGCTTCATTTACACGATTGAGGCATATTCAAATAAAAACTCACAAAACTCAAGCGAGGTTTATCCAGACTCCCTTTTTCGTAAGTACAACCATGAGAGCAACATGATCTCCTCACCAATTAGTTCATTGACATTGGTAAATGAAATAAAAATTCCAAAAGGTGCCTTTAGGTCAGGATTAATTTCAGGTAATTCTATCTTTTATGGTTCTGATGATGGAAAAATTTATGAATTTAATAAAAAAACCCTGGCCATAAAAAGAGAGTTTTTCATTGGTACCCAGGTAACAACCAGACCTATTATTTATAAAAATAGAATATTTGCGGGAGAAGGAAATCATCTTACCCACCATGCCAGAATTTACTCTTTTAATTTAAACACTGGAAAGTTTATTAATGCCTTTAGCACCACTGGGCATACTGAAGGTCAACCTCTCATTGAAAACTTTCAAGATAGAGAATTAATGTTTGTTACGGGTGGAAACGACGGGCTCTATGCGATCGATCCTATAACGATGAAAGAATTATGGCATCGTAAAGACGGTCATCTGGATGCAACTGTCTCTGTACAAAATGGAATCATCTATTCTGGAACTGGAGTAGAAAAAGGGGCCGCTCGAGATAGAAGTTATGCAGTGGCTTACGATTTTCAGACAGGGAGAACTATTTGGAAAAAAGAATTGCCACTTTCTAATTGGATGCACCCAGTAGTTACTGATAAAGATGTATGTTTTGTACTTGGTGAAATTTATGTTAAATCATCCATCGGTCTTCTCCACTGTTTAGACAAACAATCTGGTAATCCTCACTTTTCGATTCCTTTTGATGCGCCATTAACATCAAAACCTCTCTATCTGAAAAATCAGGAT
>JBEIPV010000035.1:0-25833 GCA_040376855.1 Bacteriovorax sp. | reverse complement strand
TTATTGCTTTCAGCAAAGTTCCACCCGTTCACATCATCAGGGTATCCGTTTTTATCTTCATCACGGTCGTTGCCCGCGATTTCAGTTGGGTTGATCCATGCTTTCGCTTTTAGATCCTTGTGTTCAAAATCGTTTCCAGAGTCAACGATAGCAATGCTAGCTGCACTGGCAACGTTAACGGCTAATAATAATCCAAGGCCTACAAATTGAGATTTCTTCATCTCACTCTCCTAGTTACAGGTGGTTTAAAAGACTCAACTATTATGGTCCTGTAAAGAACGAGGGGGCCAGTTTTTTATTTCAAAAAACTTCTTACTGATAAAAAAAAAGCGCTCCTTGCGGAGCGCCTTTTTCAATTTGAATATGAGAATCTAAGACTAAAGTGCTGGTAATTTAACAAGTAAGCTTGGACGAATCGGTTTATAGTTAAGCTTCATCCCTGGAAGACGTTTAGCGAAAGACTTTGGAGTCACCACGTCAGCAATTTCAGCTTTAGCTTTTGTGATTGCTACTTCAACGTTCATTGTCTTAGACAATTCAGCTGCTCTTACAACTCTTGCTTTGTTAACGATACCAGAAGTTGCAACTTTTCCTTTTAACCAATCCTTCACATCAACCGTCTTAAGGATGATTGATTTGATATCAGCTACAGTTAAAGCAGGGTTGATATCTTTTGCTTGAGCGATAGCATTTGTAACAAATGGAGCTGCCTGGCTTGTTCCACTCATGAATACATAAGTGTTAGCTGGTGCCGCTGAATGAATCGCTACACCTGGAGCTGCTACGTCAACTTTCGTTGCTCCGTAGTTTGAGAATTCTGCAATTTCTGAGTACCCAAGAGTTGCTGCTACAACGATTTTGTTAGCTGCCTGGATTGATGCCGGGTAATCAGGTTTAAGGTCGTTATTGCTTGCATCGTTTCCAGCTGCAATAACAAACAATGTATTTGGAGCTGCATTAAACATCTTTGGGCCTGTGGCCAAGATCGCCCCAAAGTATGCACCAACCATTTGTCCAAGTTCTTTTTCAGTTGGAACTCTCTTAACGTTGGCAACAAAGGCGTTACCGATAAATTCGACAGCTGCAGAAAAACCAATTCCAAATGACTGGTTAACAACATCAACTTTTTGAAACTTTAGGTATTCAGAAAATGGAACCATTTCTTCAATTTGAGCGATCCCTTCGTGAATAATAGCTCTTTTGAAATCTTCTACGCTCATTGCTGGAGCAAGATCAAGTTCAAGTTGAACTGGCTCAGCTTTAGTTTCTGCAGCTGGCTTAGCAGGAGCAAGTTCCTGGTAAACAGTTGGAAGAATCTTTAGGGACATCACTTCTGCTTTAGAGTTATTTAAAGCAGCAACACCACCAACGTGTGTTCCGTGAGAGTAAGATCCAACAAAGTTAACCTTGTTCATTAGATCTTTATTTTGAGTTGCGGCCTTTAACCATTCAAACTCACCTGCAGTAATTGTCTTTGTATCGTATTTAGCAAAAAGCGTGTAAAACTTAATTACTTCTGGAGTCATTAAGTAGTTGTACTTTCCGTTAAAAACCACTCCTGAATTTTCAGTGTAGTCCCAACCGTGTACGTCACCAGCTAATCCACTTCCATCTAAATCTTTTGTACTACCTAAAATTTCTTTTTTGTTCGTCCACGCTTTTGGCGCTAGGTCTTTGTGAGAAAGATCTGTTCCAGAGTCCATGATAGCAACAACAGAAGCGCTCGCTGTTCCCAACTGAAGTAGTGTTGCCAGAGTGATTAATTTTTTCATCAAAATGCTCCATTGCAGATGTAAGACTTTATGACCTAAGCGTCATGATCCGTCGCAAATTAACACTAAACTCTCTAAAATCCTACGAAAATAGTTGACTGTGTTATTTTTTATAGAGTTAATAATGATGTAAGAAATGGTAAGGATGAGGGGTCAATGAAAAAAGTTTACGTAACAAGAGATGTCCTTGATGACGGTATAAACCTTTTAAAAGATAAAGGTTTCGAGGTTCAAGTTTGGAGCGAAGACAGGCCAATGACCCCTTCAGAGCTCCATATGGCGGCCCAAAAAGTCGATGCCCTTTGGTGCACGATGGCCGATTCAATAAACAAAACCTTCTTAATGGATAACAAGCATTTAAAAATAATTACCAACTATGCGGTTGGGACCAACAACATAGATCTTGAAGCGGCCAAAGAATTAGGGATCATCATCGGCAACACACCTGATGTTTTAACTGAGGCGACAGCAGAGACGGCCTTTGGGTTAATGATCTGTGCTTCAAGAAATTTTAGAGCTGCCATGAAGAATGCTGAAAATGGTGAGTGGTCACACTTTCAACCTAAGGGCTTTTTAGGGCCACAACTTAAAGGGAAAACAGTAGGGATTGTCGGCCATGGAAGAATCGGAAGCCGCATGGGGGAAATGTGCGCCGGTGCTTTTGGAATGAAGGTTAAAGGTTATAAGCGCGGTGAAGACTTAGTTGAGTTCGTGCGCGACCTGGACGTGCTCTCGCTTCACATTCCACTGACTCCTGAAACGAAACACATCATTGGTAAAAAAGAAATTGCAGCAATGAAGTCCTCTGCCATCATCGTCAACACGGCCAGAGGTGATGTTATTGATCAAGATGCTTTATATGAAGCTCTAAGAGACAAAAAAATCTTCTCAGCAGGTCTGGACGTAACAAGCCCTGAGCCACTAGTTCCTACTCACCCGCTTTATTCACTACCTAATGTGATGATCCTGCCTCATATTGGCTCGGCAACTTTTGAGTCACGTACTGAAATGTCATTATTGTGTGCAAAGAATATTTTAGCTGCGTTTCTAAAATAAGCCCCCATCCGTAGAGGCAAGAAGACAAAACAATAAAAAAAGGCCCGCTGTTAAAGCGGGCATTTTTATACTGCTTGATTTAATTAATTTTGAAGAGCTTTGATGATTGTGATTCTAGTTGCATCTTCACCACGTCCACCATTTTGGTCGCGGATAACTGATGCCATACATCCATCTTTTGTACGAGCGTAGTCTGTATCCCCTCTTACAAGGATTCCTTCTACGATACCTGTTCTTGAGTCAACAACTGCTGATCCAGAGTTTCCACCGTAAGTGTCTGAGCTCATCACGAAGTAAGCTTCGTTTCTGTTGTTTCTCATATCAGCTGCTGCCGTGATTTTTGTTGGAAGTCCTGATGGGTGACCGATAACTGTTAATACAGCATCGTCAGCAATTCTCCCTTCAGTTCTGAACTTAAGTGGAGTGCGTCCTGGAACTTTACGGTCCAGTTGAACAACAGCGTAGTCAGCTCCTGCTCCCGCTTCTTTTTTACGTTCAATAATTGTTTTACATGTAAAAACTTGGTCTTTAGAAAAAGAAAAAGTTTTAACTAATTCATCTCTGTTAGCGAAGTCGAAAACCCATTTGTGGTTTTGACAGTCAGAAACTGAAGTGATGCAGTGACCGGCAGTAACTAGCTTATCAGGAGCAATTAAAAATCCTGAACAGTTTGCTGTTGCTGGTTGGTTAGAGAATCTTTCTGACTTACACATTCCAGATTGCTCAAGCGTCGATCCATTGATCGAAAAAGTCCCGGCCTTTTCTGAAATGTCTGAATTTAAAATTTGAGCTGCTGTCGACAGTGATAATTCTTTCATTAAATTATCGCTGCTTTCAAAAACGTCCATACGATCATCTGTTCCGTAGATAACTTTTGGTACAATTGTGATTGGTGATTTTGCGAAGCCTTGAACCGATACAAGCGTTAATGCCAGTAGTGTAATAAATTTCATTCTAGAACATCCTTGTGTACGTTTTTTACGTCCAAAGAATATACTGCTAAGTTATGAAAACTTTACACTTACAAAAACTTACATCCTGACTATATCACTCGGATAAGTCTTACATTTTCTTACCAGCTAAAAACACGTTTTTCACACTCCCAGGAAATGTTTCACCTAAAAATGGAGACCATGCTGCTTTTGTTTTTAAATTTTTTGCTTCAATTTTCATTGGAGATTTAAGATCTAAAATTGTGAATGATGCTGAGTATCCTGTTTGTAAAAAACCAAACCCAAATCCCCATCTTGAAAATATTTCTGATTTAGTTTTAATCGATGACATGAACTGATTAAAAAACTCTCCAGGTGACTCTGAGGTAATCTTCGCAACTGTTTTAGGGTCTATTTTTTGATCAAGGATTAACCATGAAACAAAAGCTCCATAAGTATCAAGCCCTGGAAGCCCACTCATGCCTTTTAATTTTTCTTCTCTGGAATGAGGTGCATGGTCAGTGGCCAGGTAATCAATATGACCTTCAACCACGGCCTTAAGAAGTGCTTCTCGATCGCTTTCACCTCGGATGGGTGGGTTCATCTGAAAAAAAGTCTGCTCTTCATCGCTCTTGTTTTTTAAGCGCTCCATCGAATAATAAAGATGCTGAGGAGTCACCTCGCACTTCACATTCACGCCTCTTTTTTTGGCCGCAATAATCGCCTTCAGGCCCTCTCCAGCACTGTAATGGCAGAGCTTTCCTTTTAACTGATATTTTTCTATCAACATCAAAGCTGTATCTGTCGCCATCAATTCAGCACTGAGTGGACGGCGCTCACCGTGAGTTTTTTCACCTTTATGAGACTCCAGAATTTCCGGGTCCTCACAATGAAAACTGACGTGCTGATTTTTATAATGAACCAGAACATCATCCAAACTTTGATTGTCTTTAAAAAATAACTCTCCGATCGAAGGCCCCATGTAGGCCTTATAGGGAACTGTAAAAGTGAGAGGCCTTGTCGCAGGGCCAATGCCGGCATAAAGTAAAATCGGCAGATCACTTTTTGTTGTCAGTTTCAACTTATTTAAATACGACTCATCATCTATAGGAGGAATGGGATTATTCGGCATATCACCGACGTGAACCACACCGCCATTTAAGGCCGCACAACAAGTTGAATGGAAGTCTTCTTTGTAAGTATTTTTTCCAGAAACGTCTTCTCTGGCATGAATATGAATGTCGCCCATTCCGGCAAACATCAGGCAGTCATCGTTGTAGTAGTAGTCCACTTCAGATGCTGATTTCGTGGCCGGCAACACGCTCTCAATCAGTCCAGTGAGTTCATTAAAAGTGATATCGAGTCTTTTAACAAATGCGGAAGTCGCACACATGGCCTGAATGGTTTTCATTGTATATTCTCGTTTTTTTCGACATCAAACTGCCAGATCCTTCCGTCAATATCTTTGATCGAAACGGTTTCATGGGATGACTCTGCGCTTTGCGGACAGATTTTTTCCATCAGCGTTTTGTCTTCTTTGCGGTAGATAAAAAAATTGCATTTGTTCACAATCTCTTCGATCTCATCACTGTTTTTTATTTTAAAGGCGAATTTTATCCCCAGAGACTGGAAATTTTCTTTTTGATCTGTAGGCAGTTCAACCAGCTTTAAGTGAAGCGGGCCATTAAAAACCAGGTCCTGTTCGGGGTCAACTTCGAATTCAAAAACGTCAGACAAAAAATCCATCATGCGGATTTTATCCTGACTGTAAAGAATGACGGGGCCGCAAACATAATCCATATAGGATTATGGTAGAAAAGATTTTATATTTTGGGAATGTTTTTAAACGGTAAATAAGTTGAGCGCTGAACACTCTCGCCACGGCACTCTTTATTTCCACAACGGGCCATGCGACGGCATCCAAGGTTCACATCCATTTCAAAGTCATCGTCACCTCTGACTAAAATGCCTTCAACTAGTCCTGAGATCTCATCGATGACCGGAGAGCCTGAGTTACCTGAGAAAGTATCTGCGTTGGTTTTGAAAACATAAGTCAGAGAATTGTCCCTGATTAAAATATGATCTGTCAGCATCTTTGGCATCCCCAATGGGTGGCCAATAACCATCAGGGATTCATTACTTCCCGTCTTTCCTTCTCGTCTAATTTTTAAAGGAGTTTTCCCGCTTACTGCTCTATCGAGCTTGATGACAGCAAAATCTAAATTCGTATTTTGCGACCAGTTTAAAAGCTCGCGGCAAGAGTATGTGGTGTCTTTTGGAAAAGTGATAGTCCCTGAAGGGCCTTGAAAATCCCTGTTTGAATCAAAGTCGATAACCCAGGTTTGCTTTTTACATTCATATTTATCTTTTACACAATGCCCGGCCGTCACAATCACATCAGGAGCAACCAAGAAGGCCGTGCATGAAGAAACCAAAGGCTGATCCAGGAATTTTTCACCGTCACAAATATTTAGTCCATATTTTAAATCGCGGGTTTCAACTGAGATATTTTCTTTTGTAGACTTAATTCTCCAATTGGGAATTTGGGCAAGAACCGAAGAAGAGTACTTAATGGCAGCAGCGTCGAGATTGGCATCCAACTCGCTCATCAGTCTTCTGTTGTCATCACCATAGATGACCTTATCCTGATAGGCGAACGCCGCTTTCGAGAAAGCAAGAAGAGCTAAAAGGGCCAATGTTAAATAAGATTTCATAGGCTTCTTTTTATAGAACAAGGGCCTACTTGATAAGGACGTTTGTATTTTTTACAGTCAGGATTTCATGATTTTTGGGTCGTGAACCCTAAATAACAAGTTCCCTTTAGATGCCTTTTGAAGCTCACTGATGCATTTTTTATGGAGTCCTTCTAGATCCATTCCAGGATAAGACTCTAAGGCCTTCTTTAAAAATGACTTTTTTGAAAGCCCGATAAGAATTGGAACTGATAAATTGGTCTGTCTTTCCAGCTCATCAAAGTGCTCGATCAATTGCCAGTTTTGTTCATAAGTTTTTGAGAACCCAAACCCTGGATCAAGAATGAGTTGAGACTCCATTCCGAAGGTTTTAAACCATTCATAGGCCTTATTGAAGGCCTTTGCCGTGGCCTCAACCACATCTGATTCTGGATGCAGAAATGTCATGTGATTTAAAACCTGTGAGCGCTCAGGAATATGCGTAAATGTGTAGATGTAGTAAAAGTTTTTGCCCTTAAATGACAAAAGAGCGTCGCTTAATTCTGTATCTAGAACGCCACTGACATCGTTAAAAATAAAGTGGGCCTGTGGATGAATCTTTTGGAACTCGCTGACCATTAAAAGAAAATTTTTAACTTTGTAAGTATCAAAAGAAATGAATTTATCGGCAAAGGAGTAATCTTTTGAGGCATGAAGAAAACTTAAAAAGCGCGCGTACTCCTCTTCAACACTTATGGCCTGATTCATCGGTGCTGTTGATTCGAAGCCGATATCAACAATCACGCTCGGGTCACCTAAAAAAGATTTTAATTGGAAGTCAAAATGATCTGGATGAAGTGAGGCGCCATTATCGGAAAAAGAATTGGGGGTCCGGTTAATGACCCCCAATGTTTTGTACTTAGATAAATTCATTATGCCGGAAGAGGATCCATTCCTTTTGTCGGAACTTTCGGTTCATCTTTTTCGTCACTTTTCTTTTCAGGTTTTAGAGGAACACCAATATCAATTCCTGCTACAACATCTTTTACTTGTTGGAAGTCAATCGTCTCCCATGCCATTAGAGCGTGAGCTAGACGGTCAAGACCATCTCTGTTTGACTTAAGAATATTGATCGCCTGACGGTAGTTCTTTTCAACGATGCGGTTAATTTCTTCGTCGATTTCTTGGGCCACTTTTTCTGAGTAATCAGTTGAATCGCCCATTCCCGTGAAAGCAGAAGGCCCTGACTTATGGTAGTTGATTGGTCCCATCTTTTCAGACATACCCCATTTACAAACCATTGAGCGAGCGAGTCCTGTTGCTCTTTCGATATCGTTAGAAGCTCCTGAAGTCATTTGTCCGTAAACAATTTCTTCAGCACAACGTCCACCCATTAAGAACGCGATGAAGTTTTCAGCGCGAACGTTTGTAAGTGATAACATGTCTTCGTTTGGAAGAGTTTGAGTAACACCTAAAGCTCCACCACGTGGCATGATCGAAACTTTATGAATAGGATCAGTGTGTGGAAGGTTCATACCAACCAGTGTGTGACCTGCTTCATGATAAGCTGTCATGAGTCTTTCTTTATCAGAAATAACCATCGACTTTCTCTCAGGTCCCATTAGAACTTTATCTTTTGCTTGTTCGAAATCTAAGTTCGAAAGTTTTTTCTTGTTATGTCTAGCAGCGTTTAGAGCAGCTTCGTTTACAAGGTTAGCAAGGTCAGCACCAGTAAATCCTGGAGTTCCTTTAGCGATTGTTTCTAAATCGATATTGTCTTCAAGTGGAGTCTTTTTAGTGTGAACTTTTAGGATTCCTAAACGTCCGCGCACATCCGGAGCACCAACCATTACCCGTCTATCGAAACGACCTGGTCTTAGAAGAGCTGGATCTAGTACATCAATTCTGTTTGTAGCTGCAATTAAGATGACACCTTCATTAGATTCGAAACCATCCATCTCAACAAGAAGTTGGTTAAGAGTTTGTTCACGTTCATCGTGACCTCCTCCCATACCTTGACCTCTGTGACGTCCAACCGCATCGATCTCATCGATGAAGATGATACATGGAGCGTGCTTTTTACCTTGTTCGAAAAGGTCGCGAACACGACTTGCCCCAACCCCTACGAACATCTCAACGAAGTCCGAACCAGAGATTGAGAAAAATGGAACGTCAGCTTCACCAGCAACAGCTCTTGCTAGAAGAGTCTTACCAGTTCCTGGAGGACCTACAAGGATAACCCCTTTAGGAATCTTTCCACCAAGTGCTGTGTATTTTTTCGGGTCTTTTAGGAAATCTACAACTTCTTCAAGTTCTTCTTTTGCTTCCTGAACACCAGAAACATCACCGAAAGTGATTTTCTTTTCATGCGGGTTAAGCATGCGTGCGCGAGACTTTCCAAAGCTCATCGCTTTTCCACCACCGGCCTGAATTTGGCGAAGGAAGAAATAAAAAATAACAATTAATAAAATCATTGGACCCCAATTAAGGAGTAATGATGTGAAGAATGTTTGTTTTTCTTCTTCTTCATACTGAGGAATGATTTGATTCTCGCGAAGAATATTAAATGTAGCATCACCAGTGTTACCCGTTAGAGTAAATCGTGCTCCATTTTCGTACCCAGGCTTGAACTTACCCATGATCGTGTCTTTGCCTTTGAAAATAACTTCTTCAACGTTTTTTTCTTGAACAGCTGTCACGAATGCAGGGTACTTGATTGTCTTAACGTCAGTCTTACTAACAGTCGCTAGTTTTGCAACCAGGGCCATAAGTAGGATAACAACAATCCATAGTGTGAGTGTTTTTTGCTGAGGTTTCATTTATAGTAATTCCTTCTATCTTATATATGCCAGATCCCTAATTGGATTTAGCCTCTTTATTCTATAAACCCATTACAGAAGAATCAAGTATAACAGCATCGCTAGCTAGTATTTGTCTATCTCTGGAGTTTAATAATGGAGTAAAGACGTAGGAGATTCCGTGATTTTTAAGCCACTCGCAAGTAACTGGCAGCAACGGATGGACATATTTCGAAGATTTCATGGGTTTTTTTCTAAAACTGATCAGAAGTTTAGGGAAGGCCAGAATAAGAGCACGCTCAGGAATCTGCGACAAAGCTTGTAAGTGAAAGCATAATTTAGCATCCAAGGCCTGATAAAAACTCAGCTGATCCGTGTTGGTGATAAATAGATGATCCTTAATAAGGTAGAGCTGAACTCCGCCGGAAAAATTCATCGGCCCTTTAAATGGAAAACTGGCCGGGTCTTTTTTCATCTCTTCTTGTGCCCTAATGAGTTTATCCAGCTCATGATTAATTTCTCCGCGATCTTTTTTTGAAAGTTTATACAAAAGATTTTTGATTTCATTTTTGTGGTGTTTAAAGTCATCGGCCACCATTAAAAATCCACCAGAGATTTCTTTTGTTACTACTGATCGCGACTCAGAATTCAATCGATGTTTATTTTGAATCAAAGCTAATTGATTATTTCTCGAAACATAATGAGCAAGTGTGCTCGGATAGCGCTTTAGGATTTTTTTTGTCAGATGAATGCGCATGAAATTTCTTTCGAACTTTTCATTCATATTACTTGGGTCTTCAATCCAATGAAGAGAGCGTGCTCTGGCATAGCGAAGAATTTGTTTCTTGCTTACACACATAAATGGTCTCACTAACCCATTATTAAACAGCGGCACTCCAAGGTTGCTCATCCCCGATTGCTTAAATGATTGCATCAGACTCCACTCAAAAGAGTCATCGATATGATGAGCGGTATACACCCAATAATCATTTTTTATAAACTGCTGATAAATATTCTTTCGTAGATCTCGGGCCTTTTTTTCAAAATTTTTTTCCTCAAGCGAGATGTCAAAATGAAAAACATTGACCTTCACACCTAACTCAAACCCCAGATCGATGATTTTTTTTTCTTCTAAAAGATTCTCTTCAGGTCTACTCCCGTGATTAAAATGCAGCAGTTCAAAGTGAACTCCAAACGAGCTCACAACATCGACTAACGCCAGTGAATCCACCCCGCCTGAGACGGAAATCACAATTTTTTTATTGGGGTTAATTAAATGATGGGAGTTCACAAAATTAAAAACATGCTCTTTGAAATTGAGTCCAAATAGGTGGTGTTTCTTTTTTCGATCACTTGAAATTTGCTGGGTCATAAAGAAAGTTTAAACCAATGAATCTTTTTTTAACAGGATTCTTGACATATTAACGCCTTAAAATTAGGATGGCACAAACATTTTTAATGGCTTGGTAGCTCAGTTGGTTAGAGCGATGGATTCATAACCCATAGGTGGGCAGTTCGATTCTGCCCCAAGCCACCATAAAAAACTCTTTTCACAATCCCCTTAATACTATTAGACTTAACAACATGAAAAAACTTATTTTATGTTCACTATTCGTTATTCTAACAAGCTGCACAGCCGCTCCTACTGCCCCTGCTGCCAATTCAGTTGCCTCTGAACCAGTTCAAACTGAAGCGGCAAAAGAAGAAGCAAAACCAGTACAGGCCATGAAAGGTAAAGCGAAGTCATGCATTTGTGCAAAATTGTGGATGCCAGTTTGTGGTGAAAACAAAAAGACTTATGGAAACGCATGCGAAGCAGATTGTGCTGGTGTTAAATACACTGGTGGTGCTTGCGCAGAAACGAAGTAATTTTTTAGCCATTAAAAATTAAATTCAACATTCTTTTGGATGCGAGAAATCCCATCGTGTAACCGTTCTTATAAAGACCGTTGATGCGAAATAGTGATTTCCCCTCACCATCTAAGCAATCGCAGATTAAAAGCCTCTTAGGGCCTTTATGACGAAGTCCTGTGATGACTTTAAAGTCGCTCATCTCACCTATATCAAAAGTGAGAAGTGGCTTCACTTTATTGAAGATCGCAGAGAGCAAAGTATAATCTGGAACTTCATAAGCTCCTATCGTCGTCGCACTTCCGATAATCAACTTACTTTCATCGACGTTCTTTCTATAAAGAACCTGATGTCCATCAATTGAAAGATAAAAAGAGTCGGGGCCTAAGTCGCAATTTTTTTCGAAAAATGATCCGGCCTTAATCGTATTTTTAACTTCAATAGAATCTGCATTTAATGGGACCAGGAATTTTTCAAAAATTTTTGAATAGGCACCCATAGCAAATAATATTTTTTTAGACTTAATGGTTTGTCCATTTTCTAAAATAAGATGATACAGATCATCTACTTTATTTAAATTTCTTAAAAAGAATGGATAATCTGATTTTTTTATTTGAGTGTTATCACACAACCACTTCGTAAAAACTTCCGGAGTGATAATATAAGAATTGTATTCTGCTCCAGGAAATTGATCTTTTAATCTCTGTGATTCTACTGTCTTTAACGTTTTATATCTACGAGTCAGTTTTTTTGTGTCATTTTCATTGGTAGAAACGACGGTTCTCGTCACCTCTTCCACACCTTTTGGTTTATGCTTTTTAAACAAATCATCAAACATAAAAAAAGCTTCACGCATATCATTGCCAAGTGGGCTGACATCTTCGTCAATTCCATTGAGCGAAACCGTCGCACTCGATCTCAATGTGCAAGCAGGTGCAAGCTTCTCAGAATAGATGTGAGCAATAGAAAAATTCTGACTTTTACTTTCCTCGTGGGAAAGATTCCATAAAAAACTTTGTGCTGCTATGCCATTGCCAATGACAGCCAGGTCGTAAATTTCGATATTCGATGAATTTTGCATAAATACACAATATGAAAAAGCTTATTCATTTGCCAACACTTTTTATTATGATTATCGTTTTACCTCACACAATGACCAGAACTATGAATTTTTAGAATTTAATGGAGATCTTACGAATGTCACTAGAACAAAATGCTGTCATCTTTGCGGCCCAGGAAACTCAAATCAATGCAAGAAACGTTCTTGCAGTTTTAAACCTGATGGTTACTGAACAATGTACAGTTCCCTTTGTTGCCCGCTATAGAAAAGAAGTTACAGGCGATATGGATGAAGTTCAAATCAGGGCCATCCACGAAGCCTATGAAAACTATTTAGAAAGAGAAAAGCGTCGCGAGTATATTTTAGATGCTATTAAGAAGATGGAGCAAATGACTCCTGAACTTGAAAAGAAAATCAAGGCCGCCGACACTATTAACCAACTGGAAGACTTATACGCTCCATTTAAAGCGAAAAAGAAATCAAAAGGTATGGTTGCTAAGGAAGCTGGTCTGGATGCGCTTGCTGAGATCATCCTTTCTTCACCGAAAACGAAAGTTGAATTAAAAGCTGAGTTCGGCGATAAATTCAACAAACCAGAAATGAAGTTCACAACATTCGAAGAATGTTATTCTGGTGCTCTTGATATCATCATCGAAATGATGGCCCACGACCCGGAAACCAAAGAAATCCTTCGTAAGGATTTCTGGTCAGACTCTCTGGTTAAATCAACAAAGAGAGATAAGGCCGAAGAAGAAGATAAAGACTGGATGAAGTATAAAGACTACTTCGAGTTCTCACAAAAAGCTTCTGAGTTAAAAGAGCCAAAAGCAGGACACAGGTTCCTGGCGATGAGAAGAGGTATGACTTCTAAAACTCTTAAAGTTGAAGTTGTATTCCCTGAAGAAGTAGCACTTGGATTATTAAAGAGAAGATTCTTTGATAAAGCAAACCTTGGATGCGCGAGTGATTTAGAACTGGCCGCTAAAAAAGCTTACATCAACTACATCTATCCTAGTCTAGACCTGGAAATTAAATCAGAACTAAAAAGAATTTCTGATGAAGGTGCTATCAACGTATTTGGTATCAACCTAAAAAACCTTTTACTACAGCCTTACCTAGGGCCTAAATCAGTTATCGGTGTGGACCCGGGAGTACGTACTGGTTGTAAAGTTGTTATCATCGACAACACAGGTAAACTTCTTGGTGACTGTGTTATCTATCCACACGAACCAAAAAATCAAGTTAAAGAATCTGCTGCTATTCTTTCGGCCATTATTGAACAATTTAAAGTTCACCACATCGCTATCGGAAGTGGAACTTATGGACGTGAGACTCTGCAATTCATCATGGATAACGTAGAAGCTGTTAAAAATGGTAAAACAAACGCGACACTTATTTCTGAAGCTGGTGCTTCGGTTTATTCAGCAAGTGAAATTGCTGCAAGTGAATTCCCAGATAAAGACGTTACAGTAAGAGGAGCGGTTTCAATCGCCAGACGCTTCCAGGATCCTCTAGCTGAACTTGTAAAAATCGATCCAAAGTCTATCGGTGTCGGTCAATATCAGCACGACGTTAACCAGGCCCGTTTAAAAAAATCTCTGGAAGGTGTTGTTGAATCGTGTGTTAACTACGTTGGAGTTGACTTGAACACGGCCTCTGCTCCTCTACTTGCTTACGTTTCAGGTATCGGTCCAGGACTTGCTGGTAACGTAGTCAAATACAGAGAGGCAAACGGTGGATTCAAAAACAGAAAAGACATCTTAAAAGTTACAAGATTCTCGGCAAAAGTTTTTGAACAAGCAGCAGGATTCTTGCGCATCTATAATGGACAAGAGCCATTAGATGCTACTTTCATTCACCCTGAAAGATATGAAGTTCTTGCAAACTGGGCAAAAAAGAATTCAATTGAAATGAGTGATCTCATTTCTAATAAAGACATGATCCAAAAACTAGAGCGCGACAGTGGATTTAAAGCTGAAGTGGGAGAATTTACTTTTAACGATATCGTTAAAGCTCTTAAAGCTCCTTCTCAGGATCCGCGTACAGAGTTCAAGTCTTTTGAATACAGAAAAGATATTTCAAAAATTACAGATCTAAAAATCGGTGAATGGTATCCAGGTCAAGTGACAAACATCACTCAGTTTGGTGCTTTCGTTGATATCGGGATTAAAGAAAATGGTCTTCTACACGTTTCTCAAATCTCAGATACGTTCGTTGAAGATGCTATGGTTGCCCTAAAAGTTGGTCAGGAAGTTAAGGTTCAGGTACTCGATATCGATTACGACCGTAAACGCATCTCTCTAACAGCAAAGCAAGGCGCTCAGGTAACGAGAACGGCCGCTCCTGCTGGAGACAGACCTCGCACTGGTGGGCAATCAAAACCTCAGGCCATGCCAGCACCGGCACCAGCTTTGAAAAACAATGCTTTTGCTGGTCTTAAAAATTTAAAACTGTAATCAATTAAAAGAATACCCTCTCATTTTGAGAGGGTATTTTCTCATCTTTTTATTAAGCTTCCCTAACAAATCTCATCATAAATATCTATTATATAATTTCAAATAAATCCGATACGTTTCATAAGTAACATTTAGAAATCATCTTTTTTACGAAGGATTTTGTATGACACAAAAAAAACGCTCACTCATGATTCGACTTATGTCATCAGTCAATGTCTCGGCCTTGATTATCCTGGTAGCGATGGCCTCATTCATATTATCTCGAACAATAAAAACAGTTGAACAAAATATTGATGGAGAAATAAAAGATACGCTCTTGGGTTCAGTTCAATTTACCTTGGCCAATTATGTAAAAGATAACAACACTGAAACTTTAAACAAACTGGCCGAAGACATGGTGAATGATGATGCCGTCAATGAAGCTTACATTTACGACAAAGATAAAAAACTCATCGCCTCTGCTACAAATAAAAATAGCGATGTGATTAAAAATACAAAACAACTCTATGAGGCCAGTGCCAACATTGTAAAACTTGGTGAAGAAAAAAATGGACCTGTAGGCTCTGTTGTTATCAAGTACAATCACAATGAAGTTGAAACTATAAAAAATGATTTCTATATTATCGGTATCATCTCCATCATTTGCTCTCAGCTCGTACTCGCTTTTGTCATGTGGTTTTCGCTATCAAAAAGTATCAAAACCATTAATGCTACAACTGACAAATTGAGAACCCTTGCTGAATCCACAAGCAAGAGCTCAAAAGAAGTTGAAAGCATTTCTGAAGAAGTCTCAAGCTCTGCAAATGAGCAGGCCGCTTCCATTCAGGAAACAGTGGCGACACTTGATGAAATCACATCTCAGGTAACGGCCACTGCTGATAGCGTCGATAACTCGACTAAAAAATCTGAAGAGTCTTTAAGTATTGCCACTCAAGGAAAAACAGTTGTCACAGAAATGATCCAATCGATGGAGGCCATCGGGCAGTCTAATAAAGATATTATGGAAGAGATTGCACGTGGAAATGAGCGCATTGGTGGAATTGTAAAAATTATCAATGAGATCTCAGAAAAAACCGCCGTCATTAACGATATCGTTTTCCAAACGAAACTTCTCTCTTTTAATGCTTCAGTAGAAGCGGCCAGAGCTGGAGAGCATGGAAAAGGATTTGCCGTTGTTGCTGAAGAAGTTGGGAACCTTGCTCAAATGTCAGGGAAGGCCTCAACGGAAATCTCTGCGATCTTAAGTGACAGTGTGATTAAAGTTAATTCGGTTATTGAAGAAACTAATCGCAACGTTCAATCTCTTACAAAAATCGGAGGCGAAAAAGTCTCTGACGGGATGAAGGTCGCTGATCGCTGCGGACTGGTACTAGAAGACATTGTCGTGAACGCTACGATTGTAAAAAATATGATGAACGAAATATCGGTGGCCAGTGCAGAACAGGCCGAGGGAATCAGAAATATTACCGCAGCGATGAACCAGCTGGATCAAGCAACCCTGAGTAACAATAAGTCAGCTGCGATGTCTTCTCAGTCCGCTAAAGAACTCTTAGAGCACTCTGTCTCTTTAAACTACGCTGTCGTAGAACTTGAAAAAGAGATTTTTGGTGGAGAGCAAACAACAACTACTAATAACGTAAAAACTCCGGTAAAGAAAACAGAGGTAAGCAGATCTCCGGCCGTCGTGGAGAAACCGAAGGCGAAGGTTGAGCATCAAAATAATGTGATTCCTATGACGGCAAAAAAAGCTCCAGCTAAAACAGCACCTGTAAAAGCAGCGGTAACGGCAACGGCTCCAGTAAAAGCACCGGCGCCAGTAAAATTAGTCGAGACTACAAGCAAACCTAAAACGGGAGCATCGGTCACTCCAGGCTATGACGATCCACGCTTTGAAGACGTATAATTAACTGCCCCACTAGAATGGGGCAGTAGTTTATTAGGACACAGAGCGGACGTGGTCTAGAAGATCATGTTCGCGCTTAAATTGCGCCAATGAATAAGTCACAAAAATAGAAGAAATCACATAAGGCACAATAAAAGAGACAAATAATCCTTTGGCCGTAATTAAAATCGGAATCTTTCTATCCACAAATACATCCGGCATGATTTCCGGAGCGTAGTGATCAAAGAGCCACAAAAATCCCAGGCCAAAAAGCACTCCCCCGCCAATTGATAAAAAACTCATCAAGTGCAGAAAGTATTTTGTCGCGCGGTCGATGCGCGAAAAAGACGCTCCTAAAATCCAGAAGCTTGCCAGGTCTGATTTAATCTTGTTAAAGAAAATCAGAAGCCCTGAAGAAATGCAAAGTGATACAAGAAGGCTCATCGCTGCAAATAAAAACACCATCACCGAACTCTCAAGCTTTAGGGCCCATACGAGTGTTGCGTTTTCCTGCTCCCAGGTTTTCATTTGAATTTCTGGAGGAAGGATTTTTTGTAATGCTTTAAAATCCATGTCGCTATAAATGCGAACGCGGTTAATAAGTCGCGATTGAATAAGATTTTGAATCAAAGGAAGTCTTACCCATAAATGGTAAAGATCAATTTCCGGTACATCGCTTGAAATTGTGCGCTCAATTCTAATGGACTGACTTCTTGGGACTTCACCAAGCAGCTCATCAACGTGAGCAGGAGAAATGATTTGTAACGTCTCAGGAGGGGCCACACCAAGCTTATAAGCAAGTTCTAGCGGCATGATGGCGTCTACTTTTTTTCCGTTAGCATTAGTCTGCAAATCATTGCGGAGTAAAGGTGGAACATAACCTGTCTGGTCGATTCCATGGACAATAACTGGAGTGATAAAAGTCTGATACCTGACTAAAAGTTCAATCTCATACTCTTTTGAGTAATTAATTTTTTGAACATCTAAAATTCTAAAGAGCTTTTGATAGCTGTCATCAGTGGCCTCACTTTTATGATAAAGCACGGCCTTACCTAAAACGGCCTTTGATCTCTCCATCAATTTATTCTGGAGACCACCCATCGTACTTTGAAGAACGATCAGAGCAAAGGAAGATAAAAACAGACCAACGACTGCTAGAATAAGCAGGCGTTGGCGGTTTTTTGCTTTAACAATATAAAAGAAAAAATACTTAAGATAAGTTAAAAACACTTTCTACTACTTTGCTTTTTCGTAAAAAGTCGTTTTCGTTTCAACCAGGTCAGTTAAGTAAGAGCTTGGTGTGTAACGGTCTTTGTTGACTGATTCACTGAAATTTTTAAGGGCATTGTGGATTTTATCCAATCCTTCACTGTCAGCGTATCTTAGTAATCCACCTCTAAATGGAGGGAATCCAATTCCAAAAATTAATCCAAGGTCAACATCCCCTGCTGTTTGAACGATTCCATCCTGAAGGATAGCAGCAGCTTCGTTGATCATTGGTAAGAACATTCTCATTTGAAGTTCTGACTCGCTCATTTTTTTCTTTTCTTTTGGAAGCAGCTCTTCAACTTCAGGGTTAGCTCCTGTTGGTTTTCCTTTCTCATCATATAGGTAGAATCCTTTAGAAGATTTTTTTCCTAATAGACCTTTCTCAACCATTCGTGAAGACAGTTTTGAAGAAGCGGCACGCTCTCCTAATCCGTCGTGAAGAATTTTAGCAACCTTTACACCAACATCAATTCCGACTTCATCTAAAAGACGTCCCGGGCCCATTGGCATTCCGAAATCAAGTGCGGCCTTATCAAGATCTTTTAATGAAACACCTTCTTCTAAAAGAAATCCTGCTTCATTTAAATACGGCATTAGAATTCTGTTAACTAAAAATCCCGGGCCATCTTTTACGATAACCGGAGTTTTCTTTACTCTTAGAACCCACTTATGAAGGGCTTCAATCGTCTCAGGTGCGATTTTATCGTGAACGATAATTTCCACCAGTGGCATCAAGTGAACTGGGTTAAAAAAGTGCAGACCAGCGAAACGATCCGGGAACTCCAGGGCCCCTGCCATTTCCTGAACAGATAAAGATGATGTGTTACTTGTTAACAGAGTGTCGCGGTGAACGTATTTTTCTGTTTCAGCAAACACAGACTTTTTAACATTCATGTTTTCAACAACGGCTTCAATCACTAAGTCGATTTTTTTAAAACCGCTGTAGTCCAGCTGAGCTGTGATAGATCTTTGTTTTCTTTCGAACTCGTCAGCAGTAATTTTCTTTCTCTTTAGTGCGCCCTGAAAGTTTGCCGAAGACTGCTTTAAACCTAAGTTGAGAGCGTCTGTCGTTAAGTCTTTCATGATCGGCTGCATTCCAGCGTCGGCCATAAGCCAAGCAATCCCACCACCCATCGTTCCTGCTCCAAGAGCAGCTCCACGAGCTAGAACCGGAAGAGGTTTTGTTGATTTTGGACCGTTGTATTTTTTTACGGCCTCAGACATAAAATAAATGTGCTGAAGATTTTTACTTTGCTCGCTGATAGCAAGCTCACCAAAGGCCTGAGCTTCACTGGCAAGATAGCTCGTGCGCCCCTTCATCATCCCTGAGTCCATGACATCAAGAATTTTTAATGGTGCCTGGTAGAAACCATTTGTTTTTTTAAGAACTGATTCACGAACTTTTTGAAAAATGATTTTTCTTGTAACGAAGTTTTCTGTCGCAAGCTCTTTCATTGATTCAGAGACAGATTGTGATTTTGCTTTTTTGTTGAAGAAACTTGGGGCCATCGCCACCAGGTTTTCACGCGGGTAAACTTCAGTCACCAGACCTATTCTTTTTGCTTTATCAGCGCGAAGAGTTTTTCCTGTTAAGATCATATCAAGTGCATTTGGCAGACCGATCTTTTTTGGAAGTCTATATGTTCCACCGAAACCTGGAATGATTCCCAGTTTAACTTCCGGCAGTCCCAGAGACGTTTTTGGCGAATTACTCGCTAGAATTGTTTTACATGATAAAGAAAGCTCAAGCCCTCCACCAAGACACACACCATCCACGCAAGCAACCGTCGGAATCGTCAGGTCTTCAATGCGGTTATAGATATTTTGTCCACGTTCAGCTCCGTCAGCTGCTTCTGCTTCAGTTTTCATACCGGCAATCAGACTGATGTCTGCTCCTGCAAGAAAACAGTTTTCTTTGTGAGTAAAAAAGATCGCTCCTTTAAGCCCACTTTGTTTTGTATGCAACTCTTCTACGATGGCCTGAAGTTCAAGCATCGTTTCGATATCAAGTGCCGTCATCGACTTGGTACTATTGTAACCAAAGCCGATGTAAGCGATTTCATTTTTATACTCTAAGCTAATTCTATTATTTGCCATTGGGTCTTCTCTCTTTTTTTTAAATTAACGAACTAAGTTTTCAACAACAACAGCTCCACCTTGACCGCCACCGATACAAAGAGACGCTAATCCGTATTTTCCTTTTCTTCTTTTTAGTTCGTGAACAAGTGTCACCACAAGACGTGAACCAGTTGATCCAACCGGGTGTCCTAGAGCAATACCACCACCGTTAACGTTAACTTTAGACCAGTCTAACTCTCCCCATGCGTGGTCAAGACCAAAACGAGCTGCGACTTCTTTATCTTTTAGTCCAATACCAACAGCTAAAATTTGAGCAGCGAAAGCTTCGTTAAGTTCAAATAGATCGAAGTCTGAAAGTTTCAGATTCGTTCTCTTCATCACTCCATCCATAGCAAGTAATGGCCCCATTCCCATTCTCTCAGGCTCTAATCCATGAAAGTGGTAATCAGTAAGTTTTGCAATTGGTTTTAAGTTGTATTTTTTTACAGCTTCTTCTGAAACAAATAATAGTGCCGATCCACCATCAGTGATAGGACAGCTGTTACCAACTGTTACTGTTCCCGATTTTTTATCGAAGTAAGGCTTCATTTTAGCAAGGCCTTCAACAGTTGAATTAGCACGAGGACCTACGTCGTCAACTAAAAGTTTATTCAGTGATCCACCGATTGTGATGGGTAGAATTTCATCTTTAAAACGCCCTTCTTTTGTCGCTGCAACGGCCTTTGCATGAGAGTTATTGGCGTATTCATCTTGCATCTGTCTTGTGATTTTTAATTCACGTGCAAGAAGCTCAGCAGTCTGTCCCATATTCAATCCACAGAAAGGATCTGTCAGACCTTGCTCGATAGCAACGATGGGAGTTAGGTAGTGCGGACGGAAAGCAGACATCGCACTAAGTTTTTCACCTACAGATTTAGCTTTCATAAGTTTTGCAAATAGCTCAGTCATTTCTTTGTTATAGATAAGTGGCATTTGTGACATTGATTCAACACCACCAGCAACGACAACATCACATCTTCCCGAAGCAATTTTTAAATACGCTTGAGAAACGGCTTCCATACCTGAAGCACAATTTCTGTGAACAGAGTAACCAGAAGTTTTTTTATCAAGGCCAGCTTCTAGAGCAATAACACGGCCGACGTTTGGATACTTTGCAGGAGTTCCTGTGTTTCCAAAAATAACTTCATCAACGGCATCAGTTGGAATGTCAGTGTTATCGATTAAATGTTTTACAAGATAAGCTCCAAGATATGGTGCCTGTACATCTTTTAAATCTAATCCTGATTTAGCTTGTGGTGTTCTTTTACCATCGACAATATACACATCTCTCATTGACATAAAATCTCCCTAAATTTGCGTGCTTATTTTTTAAGAATAATGTACTCAAATTCTATAGCTGAAAATTGATTATTGAAAGGATTGTATAAGAGGATTTTAATACCGGAGCAAAAAAAACGGGCTTCCAAAGGAAGCCCGCTATGAGTTATTTTTTTGTGACTTTACCAAAGACTAGAACTTAATCACCACACCAGCTTGGATTGAAGTTGTCGTTGCATCTTCAATTTCTTTGCTGATATTTTCTAGACGCCCTTGGTCTGGGTTATAAGTTGTGTTTAGTTCTGAAGATTTTGAAATCCCTGAACTAATGTTCTTAGAAGCTCCAAACTCAATATTTGCTCCTACTGTGTCGTTGAAAGCTACTTCAGCACCAAGCTTAAGTGACCCACCTACTGCAGAAGATCCGTAGTCTTCGTTACCAAAGTTGTAACTTCCGTAGTTATAAGAATTTTGGTTCTCATACTTAAGTGTTGAACGGTTGAAAGCAAGGCCTCCACCAATGTATGGCTTAATCATTGAGTCTTCAGTGAAGAAATACTTCGCGTTGGCTTCAATTGTTAACTTCTTAAGTGACATCTCTCTACCAGCACCATAGATGTTGTTATACTGGCTGAATTGAGGGTCATAATAACCACCATTCGTTGCATAAGTGTTAGCTACGTCAGTCATTTTCATTGTCGAGTAACCAAGAGCAAGACCAACTGAAACTTGTGGTGCGATCATTGTTTCTGCCTGAACACCGATTGTTAAATCAGATTCAAGGTCTAATCTGTCACCTTTTACCGAGTTCACACCTAGCTGAGGAATGATTTTTGAGTTTCTTTCAACTTTAACCGGCTCAGCTGGAACTTCAACGATTCTTGTTTCAATGATTGGAGCTGGTGCCACTGGTGCCGGAGCAACTGGAGCTGGAGCAGCTTGAACCGTTTGAACTTTATCTTCGTTAAGGTTGTTTAAGCTATTATTGAAAGCACCTTGAAGTTTGTTCGTTAAAGCAATCTCTTGTTTTACACGAATGTCTTCAATTTTCTTTTCAACCATGATCTTGTTTCTTTCTTCTAACTTCTCTCTTCTTCTCTTTAAAAGTTCAGAAGGTGAAAGTCTTCCTTCGATATCGATTTGATCCATATCTAATGTATCTGAGTTTGATAAAGCGTCTTCTGCTTCATCAAGAACATCGTCTTGTGCGCGTGCAGGAGTTGAGTGAGCTGACGCTGCCACTAGAGCTGTCGCTAGGAATAGACTCATAAACGTTAATCTTTTGTTGTCTGCTCTTAATTTCATAAATTCTCCTAATATAAAAGACCAACACCATGGGGAGGGGGCCTTTAATCATTAATATGGCAAATCTCGTTATCAACGTGAGATTAGCAGAATGAGAATTATTCACATCATATTTCTGCAGAGCGTGAAAATATTACTGGATGGTGTTTACTTCTTAAATGGGAAGTATTGGAAAGGCTTATTTCCGCCTGTAGGTTCCATGTAACTATTGATTTTACAAAGGATTGTCTTCTTATTTTGGGGTAAATTACACTTGGTAGGATCCCCTAAATAGCGCTTTCTGACATAGACCAGGAGGGATGAAATGATGGAAACCATCACTAAAAGCAAGAGGATATACTCCACCGCCGTTTGCCCTTTTTTGTCATTTAAGGCCCAAAAGGGCCTCTTCACAGCGACTCTTTCCATCTTTTAATCTCTACTAATGATGAAAAAGTCCCTAGGGAATCTTCATTATAGGGTCCAAAATACAGGACGTTTTTTAGCCGTGACATAAGTAAAGGAGCACTGTCTTCCAAGACGTCTACTAGTCTTTTTTTAAGGCCAGCTTCTGATCTCTTGTGGGCATTGAAGTCCTTGTCTTCGATAAAGACATCCAGAGTGAATTTCATCTGGCAGTCGGTTGAAACAAACTCATATTCCGGGAATAAAAAGCTTAAATCCCCAATGAGAATGTCTTTCACACGATCATAGATGAATTCAATTTTTGTCCCTTCTTTTTTGGCCATAATCACATTGAAGACGGCCTGATGGCCACTAAAGTAAACTTCCCAAAACGGGCGGTCAGTTCCGATTTTAATCGGTGAAGTGAAAACGTATTTTTTTCCCTCTAAAAGCTTGGGAACAGAGTCTTTAAAATTCAGTTCAACATTTAAGCAATTATAAGAAGCAGCGCTGGTTTTTCCCAATTTAATCGGAAGCCCCACAGGGTATCCGCCAATGAAGGCCATTTTATTGGGTTTAATAAGTCCGTCAAAACTCTCCAGCTCAAAACTATGTAAAAATCCTTTTTGAGACTTTAGATCGGAGAGGTTGAGCTTCTTAAAGTCCCCGCCTTTTTCTAAGTGCTCTTTAAGTAAATCGGCAATCAGCCTTTCGTGGTCAAGTTTGTAATAAGGAGAAATCAGCGAGAAAAATAAGTGCATGATCTCTGATTTGCTGCCAGTGATGCTCAGGCGGTTTTGAAAAAAACCTCTGGTCATAAACATCAAGGCATTAAACTCGTAAACATCCTGCTCACTCATCTTGTCTTTATTCCCAAAATGAGAAAAAAAGTGATTGAAATTAGACTTCAAAACTTCCGGTAGTGAGTTTTCAAAAAGAATGGAAAGTTTAGAGGCACGTTTTTCATTGAATAAAAGTGCGCTGATCTTTTGGCAAAAATCATTATAGAGATTATCAAAATTGACGATTTCATGTTCCTGAGTCAGCAAATTTTTGCTGGCCTCATCGGCCAGAAACAGGTCAGGAAACTTGCGGCATAATTCACGAAAATTTCTATGTGGTAAATCTCCCAGGACAATTTGTTTTTTACCAACAAAAAAATAAACGTTAGAAGGAACCAGGTATTTTTCAATATTAATGAGTGGATCAAGGTTGCTGTCGGCCCCCCATGACTTTAGGAATTCAACGTCCAGACTCGTGAGAGAGTTCGTAAAAAAGTCACCGTAGTTAAAACGGTTATCGTCTAAAACCAAAACTTTTTTCCCGCGCGACAGTAGGCCAATTGAGAGCAGGAATGCAAAAAAGTTGTGGCCCACTAGAGCGAAATCTAAGTTACTATTGTTCATTAAAGTCCTTTTTCTTATCCCAAAATATCACTGATGATCAGTTTCATTTCAAGAGCGGCCTTCTGACTAAATTCAGTTCGGGCCATCACGTCCAGGTGATCTAAGTCTGTTGATTCAATAATAGTATAAAAGGATTCAGGAGTTTTTAGTACATGTATTTCTGCTGGAGCGATCTCAAAGGCCAGGTCGAACTCAGTTGAACGGTGAATGACCGGGCCGGTCACTACCATATTGTTAGAGAAAAAGGGCTCTAAAACCGAGTGAATAGATCGCTCATACCCACCGCCGACATAGGTGGCCTTAAATAATGAATACAGCTCACAAAGAATTCCACCCATCTGCAAGATGACAACCGGGCTTCCTTTATAAGGATGTTCATTGTTAACGACTTCTACCAGATCAGGCCCGAAAATCTCCTGACATTTCTCTTTTAAAACTCGTGAGAACTCGTCATCAAGTTTGTGAGGGGCCAGCAGGATATGCATTTTTTTATTTTTAACTTTTTCAATCAAAGCTTGGTTTTTAAGAATCTCTAAATCAGAGGCCCAGGCACTTCCCAGTATGATTTTTTCCGAAGCAGGCAGTGCTTTTAATGTTTCTATATAAGGAGTCAGTTGAGTTTTCAGCGCCAGAGTCGCAGCAGCGTTCTTGTGGCGCTCGATAATTCTTGGCACGCGGAAGTCACAGCTATAAACCTTAGACTTCTCCCCTAATAAGTTTTCAAATTTTCCTTTTTCAAGATCTGTGGCCGCAACCACCACATCAAAAAATTTAAAACTTTGAAGTTTAAACCATGAGGTCTTTTTAAAGGCGCCTGAAACTAAAACAAACTTTTTTCCAAAGACCTTCAACATAAGAAGCTCGGGGAAAAAGTCGTAACGACAAAAAACAACCACCGGAGACTTCACCCATCCCCAGATGCTTCTGAAGTAGACAAAATCCACAGGAAAACTTGAAAGCAGCGGCAGCCTTAGAAGTCTTACGTTCTCCGGGTAGTCTGTATAAAATTTCTGGCACTTTGATTCTACTGAAGGTGACGAATAAAGGATCTCTATCTTCTTACCCGCATCAAGTGCGGCCTGCAACAAGGGTCTTACTTGCTCTAATTCTCCTTCAGAAGAGATTTCAAAACAAAAGTCGGCCTCTTTAAAACCCTTGGCCGAACTCTCCAGAAAATTCTTGCGCTCAAACTTCAGTCTTTTTTGAATAAAAGGGAATAAAGGTCTGATCACCACTACTAACACAGAGATGAAAGGTCTAATGATAGATAAAAAAATAAGTAGGGTTACAAAACATATTCGTGACATTGACAGTCAGAATCTCAAAGCAGTGCCAGCTTGTCACTTAATATTGTTAGAGCTTTATCGGTTACGACAAAAACGTTCAAACATTTCTTACTTTTTCTTACTATGCGTTTTTTTCGAGACAACGTATTAAAAGAACGTTGTAATCTTGAGTAATATAATAAAGAATGTTGAATCCGATTGCACGGTACAAGAAAGTAACTATCTAAATGAGGAGTTGAACTGATGTTTTCTAAACTTACGATGAGTCTAGCAGTGACGATGAGCTTATTGCTTGCTGACAGCGCACT
>JBEIPV010000094.1:0-11502 GCA_040376855.1 Bacteriovorax sp. | reverse complement strand
TAAGAAATTTCAACAGGCACAATTTCGTTTAAAAAAATCTTCTCTGAATCGCCTTGAATCTCAAATCAAGGTTATGACGGAAGAGACTTTTACTTACCCAAGCGGGCTGGCAAAAGATCACGCTAATAACCTGATCCTTTATTTTCACCGCCATTTATCTGAAGAGGGGCTATCTCCTGACCTGGTCAGCGATGAAGAGTATCACCGCTTCTTTAAGCAACTTTCAAGTAACATTTGGAGACATGAAAAGTACCTGGTTGCTGAATTTAAGAAGTTAATTAAATCTATTTTAGTTCTGAAGAGAAAAGATATTTCATCAAACATTCTTCAAGAGTACCTAGGACAGTTCTGGATTCACTCACACGCGAGAAAAATCCCCCGCAAGATTATCTACCATATGGGACCTACCAACTCAGGTAAGACTTATCATGCGATCCAGGCACTAGCTGCTTCTAAAAAAGGTTGTTACCTTGCTCCATTAAGACTTTTAGCTGCTGAGCTTTACGATACACTGAACGCCAAAGGTGCGAAGACGACTTTACTAACAGGTGAAGAAGTTATCGAAGTAGAAGGGGCGACTCACTATTCATCAACCATTGAAATGGCCAAGCTTAACGAAGAGTTTACTTGCGCGGTTATTGATGAAATTCAGATGATCACTGATAAACAAAGAGGCTGGGCATGGACCAGAGCTCTGGTTAACCTCCACGCTTATGAAGTTCATATTTGTGGTGATGGATCAGTTTTAAATTTAATTAAGCAGATAACTGAGCTTTGTGGTGATGAACTTGAAGTTCGTAACTATGAGCGTATGACAGAACTTAAAGTTGAAGATAAGCCGATTACGCTTGCTCAACTTCAAAAGAGTGATGCACTTATCGTTTTCTCAAGAAGAAACGCTCTTAAATACAAATACGATTTAGAGCAAGTTGGTTTTAAAGTGTCGATCATCTACGGGATGTTATCTCCGGAAGTTCGTCGCGAACAGGCCCGTAAGTTTGATAAAGGCTTAACGGACGTTATCGTAAGTACAGATGCCATCTCAATGGGGATGAACTTACCGATTAAGAGAATTGTCTTCTCTACATTAACAAAACACATCAACTCTCAAGAGTATCCGATTACGACAAGTGAGATTAAACAGATTGCCGGTCGTGCGGGACGTTTCCAACGTTTCCCTGTCGGAGCTGTAACATGTCTGCAGAAAGTTGAAGACGGTATTGCCGAAATCACCGATGCCCTAACATCTGTATTAGATCAACAAACGCAAAGTATGGTTGGTCCGGATTTAGATATTTTCACAAAAGTTAACAACGCACTTTCGAGCCACAATCTACCTATTTTAAGATTGTCGGAATTCCTAAGACTCTTCAACACAATGACTTTCACAAAGCCATTTTACTGTGTAGAGCTTAAAGAGATGATCGAGCTTGCTGAAACGGTAGAAGATATCGACAGTAATAACGTTTTATCTTCAGCTGAAATTTTTGGTTTCGCGTGTGCACCGGTAAACTTAGGTTTATTAGAGCATGTTCAATACTATGTATGGATGTTAAAGAAATACGTAACAAGTGAAATCATTAAAAACGAACACATTAACTTCGCTTCAAACGAAATTGATTATCTTGAAACAACGATTAAGTGTGTTGAGCTCTACCAATGGTTAGCTCGTCACTTTAACGGTAAAAACTTCGAATTCGACGAAAGAGATCTTTTAGAAAACAAACTGGCAGCAGTTGATAAACTAAACACTCTTTTATCAGACAAGATCACGCCGACATGTTCGTCATGTGGAGCTAAGCTTCCTGACGCTGCTAAGTTTGCTATCTGTGAAGAGTGTTTCCAACAAAGACGTTTTACGAGAAGACCGCCAATGCATAGAAGAGGTCCTCCTGGAAAAGGCGGAGAGAAACAATCTCATCTGGCCTCAGCTGTGGGTTCTACTAAATCAAACTTCCGCCAAGGGAAACCTTCTAAGAAGAGAAAATTTGCTGGTAAGCCTAAGAAGTAGAGATTGGTATGCACTATAGAGAATATGCCAGACAAATTCTTGAAGGAGAGTCTTTAGACGATAAACTTCTATCTTCTAAAGACCTCGTGTTCGACGATCAACTCATCCATTACAATCTTCCGGTTAATCCCGGAAGAACTAAAAAATTAGAATTCAATAACGAACAGGTCAAATTCCCACGCAATACTAGTTTTCACCTGGAAGAAAAGAGAGGACTTGCTCTTCATTTTTTTGCCAATCACGAACTGCTGGCGATTGAGATGATGGCCGCAGCTTTGTTGTTATACCCCAATACTCCTTTAGCTTTTAAAAAAGGTCTGGTGAAAACTATCCAGGATGAACAGAAGCATTTAAAAATGTATATCGCTCGCATGCGTGAGTTTGGAATTGAGATGGGGGATTTTCCTCTGAACGATTTCTTCTGGCGTAGAATGGAGCTGATGGACACTCCTTCGAAGTTTTACGCAGCAATGGCCTTGTCTTTTGAAGCGGCCAATCTCGATTTTGCCCAATTTTATGAGCAAGGTTTTAGAGCTGTTGAGGATTTTAAAACGGCCGATATTATGCGCGTGGTTTTAGAAGATGAAATCTCTCACGTGGCCTTAGGCGCTCACTGGTTGAATCAATGGCGAGGGGATATGGATTTATGGAACTACTATAAATCAAATCTTCCGGGAGTCATGACTCCGGCAAGGGCAAAAGGAATTCACTTTGATAAAGAGATCAGGCTTAAAGCAGGTCTCGATCAAGCCTTCATTAATAGCCTCGATGAATTCCGTGATGAGTTCAAAGTCACTAACCGTAGAAACTGGTAATGAAAACTTATAAAGTCGATCTCGACTACGAATCATTTCTTTTTGATCCCAATTACACAGAAGATACGCCATCTAATCTGAAAATCATCAGAGAGTTTGAATATATTTTTTTCTTAGTCAACAAAGACGAGAGCATTTTAAAAAATGCCAGAGATTATGAAAAAAATTATTTAAATAAACTCAAGGGCCTTGATTTTGTTATTCCCCAACTAAATCCTAGAGCAACTAATGCTGTCAGTTGGTGGGGGAATCGCCATAACTATTCAATCGAGCAAAATTTAAACTCTAAAATCACTTCAGCTGAACTTGGAGCAAAAAAGAACTGGGGATTCTATCAAGGGGCCTTGGTTAAATCGAGCGATGAAGTCATTGATCACGTTAAAAAATTTCCTCAATATACAAACTGGATTATTAAGCGCCCACATAGTTTTAGTGGAATTGGGCACTACCAATTTAATACAGAAAATATCAATAAGTTCATCATGAATAAAATCATTCTGGGTGAAGTCTTATTAGAACCTCTTTATAAGAGAGTTTTTGATATCGGTACCACTTTCGTCGTTTCTGATGGAATTATCAACCGCCAGTTTATGGTGGAAAATATCAATTCAGCTAACGGTGGATTTAAAGGTGGAGTAGGCGCCAGCACTCTGGATAAGTTCAAAAAATATATACTGGAAAAATACGACTATAACCTGGATGAATTAGAGCAAATCACCAAAGAGATTGCTCGAAGTTACCTGGATATGGGTGCGATCAACAATATTCAAATTGACTCATTCATTTACGAAGAAGAGGGAGTTTTAAAACTTTATCCTTTAGTTGAAGTGAATTATAGAAAGACGATGGGACTGGTGATTCAAACTCTGGCCGATAAATACCCTGAGTGCTCAACTGTCGAATGGGTGATTAGAACAAAAAAAGAAATTGATGAAGATGCAGATTTTTATAAGAGAAGTGAGCTCATCAGGCTTTCGCCGGACGGAACTCACTTTCAGACTTATTTAAAGAAAACTTTGTAATTCAGGTTTGATGTATTTTCTATAAAGCTTAATTGTCAGCTCGCCTGCTTCAAGCAGAGATCTTCCGTAAATGACGATTCCATCTTCATGGCCGTGCATACAAAAAACTCCTGAGTTTTTATTAGCGATACATTCCTGAGTCGCATGGGCCATTTCAACAGTTCCATAAGGAATGCTGGCACATGTTTTATCAGATCCATCAGTTAGCATCTGTGTCCAGATTTCATTTGAATGGATATGAAAAACTGCTTTGATATTAGGATTGGCTTCATAGATCGCTGCATGAGTAAGTGCTTCACTTGAAGCTTCAATCGATCCCATCATTTTAATTTTTAGAGAATCAACATCGTAATCTAGTACACGAGTGTAGTGAGTGGCACCCAGATCAGCATATTTTCCAGTTTGAGTTCCAGTGATAACAAATTGAGGGCAGGCACTTCTTGTGAACTCAGAATAGTCTCGAACAACTGACATGTTCCCAAAACCAATTTTGACTTCTGGATACTCACCAATAAGGTTCATTTGATAGAGCTTTTTTCTCCAGTATTCTAAATCTTGAAACTCAGAAGGCCTAATCCCGTCACAAGGGGAAAAATTTGACCGGTCGTACTTGATAACTCCGTCATCTATGACTTTCATAAAAATCCTTTATAATTAACTATATGTTTGAAAAACTTATCACAGATTTAAAAAAGAGTCTTCCTGAGTCGCTACGCAAGAAATTGGGCGGAGCAGATAATTCAGATGACGAACAAGAGTTCGAAGAGGTCGAAGCTGAGTCTAGTGAGTCTCCGGCAGAGAGTTCAGAAGAAGAAAAAAAGAAAAAAATGAAGAGTATGATAATCAAAGTGATTGTTATTCTTGGACTTGGATATTTTGCACTAGATGAATTTGTCTTGAAGGGGATGCAGCAACAATCTGAAACAGATATTTTTGCGCAAGCACCAAAACCAAAAAGAAAAAAAGTAGTGGAAGCGCAAGTGACAACTGATGCCACTCCTCCAACTGACACCACTGTAAGTTCTGAAGCACCACCAGCAGCTGAACCTGAGATATCAACAGCTTCTACTTCTGAGGAAATTTCGACTCCTCCAGTTAGTGAACCCGCTGTTTCAGAAACACCACCAATTGAAAATATTAACGTGCTTGAGAAAACTTCTGAGCCAACTCCAACTGAACCAGTGGCACAAGTGGAAGAACAACCTCCCGTTCAACCAGAAGAGCAGGTCATTTCTGAAACGAGAGTTGGTGAATCAAGTGCAGATCAAAAATTAGATCAATTAGTTGAAAACGTCGAACAAACGGCGGCCACTAATCCAATAGAAGAAGTAAAAATTCCTTCTTCAAATGAAACAGCAGCACCTCCGTCAATGGCCTCAAAGATTGTTGAAGGAATTACAGAGACTGCACCTCCAGCTTACGATCAAGTAGGAAGAGGTTTGGTTTATAATTGCAAAGACAAATACTGGGCATGTTTAGATAAACCAGCGTATGTGACTTGTAACAAAAACCAAAAATGGAATAAATCAAAAGGTAATGCACCTGAATGTGCTGTTGCTGATATTTATAGCTCAGATGAAGACTGTGCTAAAGTTCAAAAATATAATGTAAGCACGAATGCACCGACTGCTTTTTGTCAAAATTAATTAAGCAGCGTCTTTTTTGAAATCACCATTGATGACTTGAAGCCTGAAAGTGTCTTCATTTTTACTTTGTTCCTTAGTCATACAACTAATAAACTTTTCAACAATCATCGGGTCAAATTGAGATCCGGCAAATTCGCGAAGTTCAGCAAAGGCCACTTCAAAAGGCATTCCTTTTCTGTAGGGTCTTGTTGATGTCATCGCATCGAATGTGTCGGCAATAAGAATAATTCTAGAGAAGAATGGAATATCTTCGCCTTTTAATCCTTCTGGATATCCACGTCCATCGTAACGTTCATGGTGGTATTTAGCATTGATCGCCATCTTAGAAAAAATGGGATAGTCCTGTAGTATTTCATAAGACTTTGAAGGGTGAAGTTTCATTTCCAGAAACTCTTCATCAGTTAAACGAGATGGTTTTTTTAAAACAGCATCAGGTACACCGATTTTTCCCAGGTCATGGAATAGAGCAGAGACTTCCAGCTCATAGATTTCGTCTTCTGATAAATTCATTTCCTTACCAACTGAAACGCATAAATACGCCACTCGAAGAGAGTGCCCCCATGTATAGTCGTCTTTACACTTAAGCGCGCTAAGCAGGGTCTTAATTGATAATTCAAAATATTCTTTTCTAATTTGTTTAATCGAAGGAGTATTTTTAATAGCGGATTCAATAGCACGCGATTGCTCTAGGGCCTTTGCATCGGCCTTTAATTTTTCATCACGCTTTTCTTTTAAAGCTGATAATTGATATACATTGTTCTTCTTCGTCATTCGCTATTTCCACATTAGGAGGTCCTAAAGCTATGCCTCTAGTTCCTAGTATCGGTCAGCTTCAACCCCAACTTTAGAAAGATTGCGAACTTGACCAAATTACAAGGGGATAAAAAAAGTATCAAGTGTTTAGACCGCCTCATTAAGTAGGCAGAACTTTTTTAAATATCTCTTTTTCCGGCACTATTTTAGAATAAGAAGATCAAGGAGATCGAATGCGAGAGATGGAATGTGTACGCCAGAATCCGGCCCAGGATGAGTATTTAAAAAAGCTGCTTAAAGAAGTAGGTTTAAGCCCAAAGTTTATTTCATGGGATGATTCAAAGATTTCCAGCAACTCACCATTGTTATTAATGGTAAATGAAGATCATATTGATGCTCTCGTGGAGATTGCTTCTGATCGCGACTTAAAATTAATCGTTGGGCTAAATGCCAGACGCGATTTTAAATTAGTTTCAAAATTAAAAGATCACTTTGATAAAATTTTTGGTTTTATCGATATGTCTCAAGAAATTGATTACAACACACCATTATTAAAAAATTATATCAACATGAATTTTTCTGCTCACGCTGTTTCTCTTGATAAGCTGGCGAATGATCTGGATAAAATTCATGAGTTCACGAAGAGTGAACTTATGCGCGTGAAGGATCTTCACGACAGACTCGTGAAGGTGAGAGTCGATAACCTAAAAGGTGTTACTGTTACCAGTAAATTCATGGCCGGTGAAAAAAGTGGTGGAGAGTTTTTTGACATGATCCAGACGGATCACAATTTTCTTTTCATTCAGGCCGGAAGTAATAGTTATATTTTATCTTCTTTGATTTTAAACGAGATGGAAGTTTTAAAACTCTCATTGCCGACAACCAGTGTAAAGGCCCAGAGTGAGCACTTTGAAAAAATGATTAAGCATCATGCCTCTGAAACCGGAGCTGAGCTGAATTATTGCATTATCAATATTGATACAAAAACACTTCAGGCAGAGTGTCAGTTCCAGGGGAATGGATATCTTTATTATCAAAATGACTTGCTTGATTTTTCTCAGCCTGTGAAGTTAAAAATGAAGCCTTCAGACAAGTTCTATCTGCTTTCAAATGGAGCACTAAAAAATCTTGTTGAGCTTAACCCAAAATTATCAGTGAAGAATTTTTACAAAGAGAATGCAGATAAAAATACCCGCGATCTTATTAATGAATTTTTCTTTGAGGTTTCAAGAAATAAGGCCGGAAACTTTCTTAATTATGATGCCCTGATGACAGTTATTGAAGTAGAGCAAAAGATACTCTACCAAATCTAATGATGTATTAATAAAAAGGCTCCCGAAGGAGCCTTTTCTTTTTAATTAAACTGCTTTAAACGCATTTTCTAAATCTTCAATTAAATCCTGAACGTGCTCAATCCCAACTGACAATCTGATTAGGTTATCAGTCAGACCAATCGATTCACGAACTTTTTTAGGAACAGAAGCGTGAGTCATGATTGCTGGATGTTCAATTAAGCTCTCAACTCCACCAAGACTTTCTGCCAGGGCAAAAAGCTTAACAGTCGATAAAAACTTATTTGATTTTTTAATGTCACCTTTTAGGAAGAAAGTAATCATCCCACCAAATCCAAGCATTTGCTTTTCAGCAATCTCGTATTGTGGGTGCGACTTAAGTCCTGGGTAGACAACTCTCTCAACTTTTGGATGGTTTTCTAAGTACTCAGCAATGATCATAGCGTTCTTTGCGTGAGCTTCCATTCTAACGGCAAGAGTTTTTAATCCTCTTAGTACCAGCCATGAATCAAACGGTGAGTGGCAAGGCCCGATAGAGTTGTGAAGAGTGAAGAGCTTCTTTCTAGCAGCATCATCATTCATCATAATGCATCCACCAACTGCATCACTGTGACCGTTTAGGTATTTAGTCATTGAGTGAAGGACAAAGTCAGCTCCAAGAACTAGAGGATTCTGGAAGTATGGACTCATGAAAGTGTTATCAACCACAACTAATGCTTTTGCTTTTTTAGCAATCGCAGATACTGCTACGATATCTGTAATTTTTAGAAGTGGGTTAGTTGGGGTTTCAAGCCAGATCATGGCCGGTTTGAATTCCTTAACTGCTTTTTCTACCGCTTTAGCATCAGTCGTATCGATGAATTTAAAGTTGTGCATATCCTGGAAGATTGTCGTGAACAGGCGGTAAGTTCCACCGTAAACATCGTCACCACAGATAATGTTTGATCCCGCTGGAAGATAATGCATTAAAAGCATTTCAGCAGATAATCCTGAAGCTGTTACTACACAGTGTTTAGCTTGCTCAAGAGAAGCAAGACATTCTTCTAAGCGCGTTCGCGTAGGGTTGTGAGAACGTGTGTACTCATAACCTTTATGGATACCAGGAGCAGACTGAACGTAAGTCGAAGTCTGATAAATTGGAGGCATGATAGCTCCCGTTACCGGATCCGGTTCTCCACCAACGTGGATTGTTCTTGTCGCGATATCATGGCCAGAGTTTTTAACTCTAACTTTTGCTGCTGCCTTCGGTGCTGTTTTAGCAGGGGCTTTTTTTGCGGGTGCTTTTTTTGTTGTTACTTTCTTTGCCATATAATCCTACATGTTCTCGCGTTTTGCGATGTAATTTAAAATATCAATATTTGTTAATAAGTTAACCGGTTGTCCTTTTTCTGTTACCAGAACAACATCTTTTTTAAGAAGTGAATCAGCAACGTTTGATAAGAGATCATTAATGTCTACAACCTGGAACTTATTTGAGTAAGCAAGCGATACCGAGTCACTTAGTGAGTATTCGCCGTTGAAAAGTGGCTTTAATAAACCAGTCTCACTCAGTACACCTTTAATCACGCCTTGAGCGATAACCGGTAATTGAGAAACACTTTTTTGCTCCATCACTTTTACAGCGTCACCAATTGTTGCGTGGTCATCAATCGAAATTAACTGGCCATTCGTTTTTCCAAGATCAGCAAGCAGGTCTTTAATGATCACGTTGAAAGATGAATCGATGTATCCTTTTGCCATCATCCACTCATCGTTGAAGATCTTCGATGTGTATCTGTTTCCTGAGTCAGGAAGGATAACGAGAATTTTCTTTGGTTCTTTAAGAGTCTTAGCGTATTTAATCGCCCCAACAACTGCTGATCCACCAGATCCACCAGTGTAGATCCCTTCTTGTTTAAGTAGGGCGCGAGTCATAAGGAATGATTCTTTATCCCCAACAACGACCCAGTCATCAATCACTTTAAAGTCATAGTTTTCTGGAATGAAGTCTTCTCCGATTCCTTCGATAACATATGAGCGCGCTCCTGACATATCTCCAGTGCGAGCGAACTGAGCAACAATTGACCCTTCAACGTCAACGCCAACAGTTGTTAAGTTTGGCATCTTAGTTTTTAAGTACATTGAAACACCAGTGATTGTTCCACCTGTACCAACACCGGCCATATAAACATCGAAGTCACCTTTAGTTTGTTCGAAAATTTCAGGACCTGTTGTCGCCACGTGAGTTTCACGGTTCCAAAGGTTGTCGTATTGGTTTACGTAGTACGAATTAGGAATTGTTTCTGCAAGACGTTTTGAAACTGAGTAGTAAGATCTTGGATCTTCCGGCTCAACATCAGTCGGGCACACAACAACTTTTGCACCAAACGATTTTAAGTTGTTCACTTTTTCGATTGATTGTTTATCGGCCATAACGAAAATACATTTGTACCCGTTTACAGCTGCCCACATCGCAAGACCAACACCAGTGTTTCCCGATGTTCCTTCGATGATTGTTCCACCTGGCTTTAGTTTACCGGCAGCAATCGCTCTATCCATAATAAATCCACCGATACGATCTTTAGAAGACCCACCTGGATTCATGTATTCAAGTTTTACGTAAATTTCAGATTCAACACCTGTCGTAACTTTATTAAGTTTAACGATCGGGGTCCATCCAATGGCCTCTAGGACGTTCTTTTTCGCGCCTGTCATCATAATATTATCTCCTTATAAACTATAAAACTTCTTTAATCTCGTAAGCTGAAGCAATTGTCGCCAAACGTGCAACGACTGAGTACATAGCTTCTTTTGTAGTGTGGTCTTCCGGAGTGTCCACAACATCACCCATGCACAGTTTTCTAAAAACCATTCCACGGCTGTTAAGATTCCCGAGGTCATCTTTTTCACCGTTCACTCTCATAAATCCACCGATACTTTCTCCATCAATAAGATAGATTGTGATTTCAGCAGGCATATCATCGTACTTAATAATGGTCTCAACACCTTCTTGAACCAATAGCGATGTGAACTTGATACTGTTTTTACCAATGTCCATTTTGTTTCTGGTTTTTCTATTCATGTTGATGATCTCTTCACCTGAAGACACGACAGAAATCCCCATTCCGTAAGTCCCTTGTGAGGCCTTCACGAAAACTTTTGAACCCGGCTTAAGTTGGTTGATTACTTCATCGACCGCACTTCCTAATTTTTCCAATCCACTTTTTTGTTCGAAGTCGACATCTTCTACACCTTTGAATTTTGCCTGAATCAAATCAGGGTTGATTCCAAAGTGAGCGCAGAATTCATCTGCCACTTTTTTATAATAAGCAAAGTGAGTATTTTTTTGTCTTCTAAACCATCCGATCTTTGGAGTAGGAGAGATTGGAGTTTTAATATCTGACCATTCAATCGGCCATGGATTCGATTGATCATTGTTGCAAATAATCTGATCCATTTTTTCGCCGTTAACAATCAGTTCACCTGCTTCGATTGTCGCCTTACAAATCGTCACGTGGAATCCCGAGTGAGACGTAAGCGCAAGGCAGTCTTGTCCTTCACCGAAAAGTGCTGGATCAAAACTTAAGAAGCGAACTTTGTAACCAGCATCTTCAATCAACTTTCCAAGTGTGCTTAAGTGATCAAGGTACATTAAGTTTTTTGTATTGGACTCAGGAAAAATCCCGATCATTTTAGCATTAGGGTTAATGCGCTTAAGTCTGTCGCTCGTTACTTTAATGGCATCTCTTAAATCCGCTGCACATAGATTGTTAAATCCAGCAGGGTACATATTGTGATCTACCGGAGCGTATTTAAATTTGCTCTCACGAACATCAACACTTGAGTAAAATGGAATAGGCAGATCTTTTTTTAGATTCTCGATATAAGCATTCACATCGTCCCAGTTGCGACAAATGAAAGTTTCGAGTTCTTCTTTTGAGTTAATTTTAATTTCCATGAAAACCTTTTTAAGTGGTTTAGGCC
>JBEIPV010000112.1:0-9159 GCA_040376855.1 Bacteriovorax sp. | reverse complement strand
TGATGCGCTGGCTGGGTAAGCACCATCTTTATGATCCAATCGGAACCATTCAATCGGCCGAATATGATGGGCCCTCGACGATTCCTTTTTTAAGAAAGAATGAAGTGTTGATTGAAGTTAACGGACTTTAACAGGTAAAAACATGATTGATCCATACAAAACACTTCATCTGGAAAAAAACGCGACACTTGAAGAGATTAAAAAATCTTATCGTAAACTCGCTAAGCAATACCATCCTGATTTAAACCCCGGCAATAAAGAAGCAGAAAGAAAATTTAAAGATATCTCGCATGCTTTTGACCTCATCGGCACTAAAGAAGCAAAGGGAAAGTTTGACCGTGGTGAAACTGATGATCAACAAAGACATCAATATGAGCAGTACAGGAATGCCCAGCAAGGCAGACAACAAAGCGGTGGGCATCGATACAGTTCATCGTTTGGTGAAGAGTTTGATGCTGACGATTTGTTTGAAAGTTTATTTGGGTCAGGGGCACGTCGCGCCGGTAGAGGGTCCCGTAGTCACGACATGAATTTTGCCGGTGAAGATGAACTTTATCAAATGGAAGTTGAGCTTAAAGAAGCGGCCCTTGGTTCTGAAAAAGTGATCACTCTCCCCAATGGAAAAAAACTTCAAGTAAAAATACCTGCTGGAATTGAAAGCGGGAAAAAATTGAAATTCAAAGGCCTGGGAAAATCAGGTGTAGGTGCAGGCCCAGCTGGAGATATTTACGTTCAAATCAATGTCAAACCAATGCCCGGTTTTACTCGCGTAGAAAATGACATTCATACAGAAGTACCGATCAGTTTTTTTGAGGCCATCAACGGGGCCGAAGTTGAAGTCCCCACTCTCGATGGCCATGTCATGTTACAAGTCCCTCCGGGAGTTTCAAGCGGATCAAAACTGAGAGTTAAAAACAAAGGTGTGGGTGCCGGTGAACATCGCGGCAACCTGATTGTGACATTAAAAATTGTTATGCCAAAAAATATTAACCCTGAGATGAAAGCAGCTGTGAGCAAACTCCAAGATCAATTTTCTTATAATCCGAGATCACAAGTATGAAACTACCGTTAAGAAGACCATTGGGTGAAGTCTCTGAAATTTGTGATATTCCCACAGAAGTCATCATCCATTTTATCGAAGAAGAATGGGTCAATCCCATTGATAGTGAACTCAAAATGCTTGATGAAGAAGATGTCTGTCGCATTCTTCTCATTCAAGACCTCAAAGATAAATTCGGCGTTAACGATGAAGCAGTGCCAGTCATCCTTCACTTAGTCGATCAATTAAATTTTATTATTAACAATTCAAATGGAGATACTCTATGAGTAATATTCTGGAAAAAATCTTACTCACCCTATTTCTCATTTTGGGACTTAATATTTTAAATATCACTCACGCACAAGAAACTGACTATCGAAACTGCCCGATCCAAGGACAAGTCAGTATGCGACTGGAAGGCGATGTGAGAGGCGGACAACTTTTGGGATATATCGATAATAAATATGTTTCATGGATGGTCATAATGGGGAATATCCAAGGGTATTACAACGGAAATTTTATGACCCTCCGACTAGAAGAAATTAGATACAACGAACTCAACTTATCTGGATGGATTGGTTCTTATTACGTTAACTGGAAAACCTTTGGGGGCTACTTTAACGAGCGTATTGATTGTAGATAGACACTGTCTGGATAGTTTCCAGAAAAAATAAACCTAGTATTTGAGAGGAAAAAAAATGAGAACACAACACACACCTGAAGTAAAACCTATCCCTCAAGGCTACCATGCTGTCACACCCTTTATTATTGTAGATGACCCAGCAAAGGCATTGGAGTTTTATGAAAAGGCCCTAGGAGCACAAATCATTTCTAAAATGGAGATTTCTCCAGGAGAAGTGATCCATGCAGAATTCAAAGTTGGTGACTCCATTATTATGATGGCCGGGAATAATCCTGAAATGCACCTTCAACCACAAATTGGAGAATTCCGCTCAGTCAGCTTTATGGTCTATGTTCCCGACGTGGATAAGGCCGCTCAAAAGGCCCTGAAGGCCGGAATGAAGATGATGAAGGAAGTCCGCGACCATTTTTATGGCGATCGCGCGGGAACCTTTGAGGATCCATTCGGTCATGTCTGGACGCTTGGGACGCACATTGAAGACTTGAGTCCTGAAGAAGTTTTAAAACGTGCTGAAAAAGTTTATAACTAGATCAATACCCTTTTTAACGAAGGCGAGTGCTCTCGCCTTCTCTCCATTTTTTTTCATACTAAAATGCTATCAAAAAAATTAGCAATGTTTTGAAAAACACCCTTGACGATAATTTCTTTGCTCTCATCTTATCTATATATAAATGTACTTCACATAGGAGGATTTATGAGAAACAAAGCATTAACAAATTATTTTCAACCAAACTACTCTCCTTTCTTTTTTGATCCAAGTTTTGAAGATGATATGAGCGCAAACTTTCTGAGAGATTTTCAAGAAAGTGATGATGCTTACTTCACAACTGTTGATATCCCAGGAGTAAACGCCTCTGATATTAATATTGATATGGAAGACAGCTACATCCGAATTACAGCAGAAAGAAAAGATTCTTATAAGAAGGATTCATCTTTTTATAAAAAATATGAATATGCTTTTAGTCTTCCAAAAAATGTAGATAAGGAAAGTGTTTCAGCACACTATGAAAATGGTGTTTTAAATTTAGCTTTAAATAAAAGTAAAAAGGCAGATAGTGCGAAAAAAAGAATTGAAGTCTCGACCGGTGAAAAGCCTAAGTTTTGGTCTAAGTTCCTGAACGCTGGCAAAGACAGTTCAGGCAAAGTTGAAGAGTCTAATAAGACTATCAACTAGTTTCCTAAATTTCTCCCCTTGATGGGTTCCGCCAGAGCAGGTTTTTAGCCCTGCCTGGCGGGACTTTTTTTAGTCCCCTCTAGCAACTTCAAGTCTAGACGAAACAAGCTTATTTCCTGGAAGATATACTGAGTAGATCACTGCTGTTTCACCCAGTTCATAGGTTAACCAAAGAGTACATTTTGCAGTTTCTGCACTTGTCACAACACATTCATTTTCAATCTTAGCTCCGCCTTTTACTGCGTTTGAATAGATCGATTTGAAAGTTTCGTCTGAATGAACATCACCAGATACATATAGATTCTTAGTCGTTAAAAGCGTTGCTAATGCGTTTTGATTTAGATCCGCTGCAAAGACATTTGATGAAATACTTAGGGCCATAGCTGTCAAAATTAATGCTTTCATAGTGTTTTCTCCAATTTGTGTACTCCTCTTTTACCATGGTTACATTTTTGGTGGTAAAGACCTGTAAACTTTACAAGAGAAAGTCACTTTACATTAAGTTCTCTCCCCAATAATCTCTAGAAACTATGAAATATGTAATTGAAACTGAAGACCTTTCAAGGGTCTATAAAACTTATCAAAAGCCCGAAGGCCTTATGAACTCAATCCGAGGGATCTGGGAGCGTAAGTACGACTCTAAAGTGGCCCTTGATAAAACCACCATTAAAATTGAGTCTGGAAAAATTATCGGTCTGGTCGGTGCCAACGGTGCCGGAAAAACCACACTGCTTAAAATCCTCTCTGGTCTGGTCACTCCAAGTTCAGGGAGTGCGACTGTCCTGGGGTATAAACCCTGGGAGAGAAAAAATGATTTTCTAAGACAGATGAGCATTCTTCTGGGACAAAAAAATCAGTTATGGTGGGACATCTCGCCTCTTGATTCGTATGCCCTGCTGGCGCGCATTTATGATTTAGATGTGGTGAAAACCAGAGCAAGAGTGATGGACCTGGCGACGATGCTTGATTGCAAGCACGTTCTCAACACTCAATTAAGACGTCTCTCGCTTGGTGAGAGAATGAAGATGGAAATCATAGGTGCTCTTTTACATGAGCCGAAAATTCTCTTCTTAGATGAGCCAACAATTGGTCTTGATATTGTGGCCCAGGAAAATATCAGAAACTTTTTGAGTGCCTATGTTAAAGACAAAGGCCCAACAGTGATTTTAACTAGTCACTACATGGACGATATTGCGACTCTTGCCGACAGTCTGCTTTTGATTTCAAAAGGAAAGATTGTGTATCAGGGAACAGTCGATGAATTTACAAATAATACTAACAGTGAACTCGCACACGACGAGAAGGTCGATTTTGAAGAAGTCATTCGCCGTTTTCTTGAAACGGAATCTCGCATTCGCTAACCTCGCAGTTGTAACAAATTTAGAATACCGTCTAAATTATTTTATCGATGCGTTTGTTCAGCCCGTACTTACCACAGGGATCGAAATCCTTCTGTGGATTGCTGTCTTTAAAGGGGCCCAGTCAGAAACGATTGCCGGCTTTGCCCGTGAAAGTTATTTAAGTTATGCCTTATGGTCTGCCTTCTTTGCACGTATCGCAACCAGCTGGATGTATGAATCCCGCATGATTGAAGAAGTCAGCTCCGGCACTATTAACAGTCTGATTGTCAGACCTATGACTTTTTATGAGTACTATCTGTCTCAGTTGATGGGTTATAAAATTGTAACGACAGTTCTTTCTTTAATCGTTCCATTGATTGCGGCCTGGTATTTTGATTTGCCGACAATATACTCACGTGTACCGCTGGCGATGCTTTTATGTTTTTACTATTTAATTTTAGTTCATACGATAAGCTTTATTATTTCAACGATGGCCTTTCACTTTACCAAGATTTCTTCTATGACAGCGGCAAAGAATCTTCTAATGTGGATTTTAATGGGGGAACTCTTCCCTCTCGACTTACTTCCTGAACCATTCAAGGCCATTTTTATCGCGGCCCCTTTTGCCAGTGGAACATTCATTCCGGTGGGCTACATTATCGGACGTGTCGATATTCAAACCGTGTACAATGGATTTATTTCAGTCACTATCGGCCTGGTCGTCTTAAATCTTCTTGCTGCTTATTTATGGAAGCGTGGGATTGATAGTTACGTAGGAACGGGTGCATGATTAAAAATATAACAAAATATATTCAGTTATATATCGCTATGTTTAAGGCGAGCTTTATTGCCGACCTGGAATACAGAGCAAACTTTTTTACCAGAATCATGACTGATATCTTATGGTATATCGCTCAGATTATGACCTTTGAAGTTATCTACCAGCACACTGAGAGAATTGGTGACTGGGATAAATACCAGATGAGGGTTTTTCTGGGGCTGCTGTTTGTGATTGATGCTGTTTATATGATCATCATTCATGAGAACTTGGAAAATATTTCTGAAAAAGTGAGAAAGGGAGACCTGGATCTACTTTTAGCAAAACCAGTCGATTCACAGTTTATGCTGACACTTCAAAAAGCGAATACGGCAATCTTTGGAAATTTAATCCTTGCTCTCTCATGGCTTTTTTATGCTTTAAGCGGCCTTGCTGATTTTAGTTACTACCGCTTATTGTGGCTTTTAATTTTAATCCCATGCAGTTTAATGGTCATCTACTCTATCCGCTTTATGTTCTCGGCAACGGCCGTGATTTTTACCCGCTCTGAGAATTTACAGTTCTTGTGGTGGCAGATTTACAAACTTGGGATGAGACCGGATTCAATGTATAATTCCTACATTAAATTTGTGGTTCTGACTGCTCTTCCAGTGGGAGTGATCGTCAGTATTCCGGCGAGAGCTCTACTTAATCCACCAGAATTGACTTACCTTTTATGGCCAATGCTCCTTGGACCATTACTGGTTTATGGGACTCATAAATTCTGGAATTATGCTTTAAGATTTTATTCTAGTGCGAGCTCTTAAGCTCGCTTACTTCATATAATTTAAACGAGTGTAGACTAACGTTCTGTTGTTAGCAGGCATTTCATAATCTTTATAAAGAGCGAATCCATTTTTGATCATATTATTATTAACGTCTTCAAAAGAGCGAATGCCACTTTCAGGATTTCTTTCTTTTAGCATTTTATCAAATTGAGCGTTACTCTCACTTGTAAAAGTGCCGTTGTAATTAAATGGCCCGTAGATAATAACTTGTGAGCCTTCCCTTAAACGAGTTCCCATCCCTTTCATAAGAGTTTTGCAGTTTTTCCAAGACATGATGTGAAAAGTATTGGCCGTAAAGATCAAATCGTAAGGAACTCTTGGAAGATCATCTTTTCCAACTTCAAATTGAAAAGGCCCTTTGATATTGGGGATTTTGGCAGAGGCCAGATTTTCTTTAATGAGTTTAGCATTGGCCACAACATCAGATGTCGTCCAGAAAATATCCGGAAAGTGTGGGGCCATAAAAATAGCGTGCTGAGCGGTGCCAGAGCCAATTTCAAAGAGGTTTTTGTTTTCCGGAGAAATCACTTCTTTTAAGACTTCGAGTATAGGTCCCTGATTACGATCACATGCTGTTTCTTCTTTTTTCATACTCAGAATATAACAGCAATCTTGAAGCGAGACAAATTGAAACGTCTCCCTTATCATTGAAGAACATTATAACCACGAGCGATATGTGATCATTGCAAAATCTTTAAAAAAATCTTTCGGCGACTTTCACGCCGTCAATGGAATCGATCTAGAAGTCAAAAAAGGAGAATGTTTTGGTTTACTAGGGCCTAACGGGGCCGGAAAATCAACTTTCATCAATATGACTTATGGAACAGTTAGAAGAACAGGTGGCGAGCTTACTGTGTTTGGCTTCGATCCCAACACTCAAAGCCGAGACATCAAAGGACGTCTGGGAGTTGTCACTCAAGACAATGCACTAGATGAAAGTTTAACTGTTTTAGAAAACATGCAGATCTACTGCGCTTTTATCGGTGTTCCAAAACACGAACGCACTAAACGCATTAATGATCTTTTAGAGTATATGAATCTGGCCCACAAGAGAGACGCTCTTATTCAGACACTTTCTGGTGGAATGAAGCGCAGACTGGTTTTTGTGCGCGCTCTATTAGGTAAACCAGAACTTTTAATTCTTGATGAACCGACAACCGGACTAGACCCGGCCGTGCGCCATCTTTTATGGGGGAAAGTCCGCGAGCTTCATCAAAATGGTACGACGATTGTTTTAACAACTCACTACATGCACGAAGCTGAAGTTTTATGTGACCGTTTAGTGATTTTAAATCAAGGGAATGTGGCAGCAGAAGGCTCTCCTCAAAAAATGATTCATGATCATGCTCCCGGGTATGTGGGAATTTTCAATCTTCCAGATGCGGATAAAATTAAAAAAATTATTTCAACTTCTGATGCTTACGTTTTTCACGAAGACACTTCAGGAGTTTATTTAAGAACACAGGCGCTCTCAAATCTTACGGCCTTTCATTCAGACCATGGGCTCTTGCCCTTACAAATCAGACCTTCAAATCTTGAAGATGTCTTTTTAAAACTTACGGGCAAGGAGCTCTCAATCGATGCTTGATTCATTAAAACTTTGTATGCACATCACCAGAAGAAACTGGATTGTTTATAAAAAAGACCTGATAGCTAATATTTCACCGACCGTGGCCGATCCTGCTTTGGTTCTTGTCTCACTTGGACTTGGGCTTGGATCTTTTATCACTAACGTCGAAGGTATGACCTACATGCAGTTTTTAGCTCCGGGATTAACGGTGGCCACTGCACTCTTCACATCATTTTTTGAAAGTAGTTATGGCTTTTATGTCCGCATGACTTTCGAAAATGTTTACAAGGCCATGCTGACAACTCCGATTGGAGTCAAAGAAGTAGTCCTTGGTGAAATGATCTGGGTTGGTTTAAAAGGTGCTGTTATGGCCGTTGGAGTGGCCATTGTTCTGGCGCTCTTTGGTTTAATGGTGAACCCATGGCTTATCCCCGCTCTTGCTTCAGTTGGTTTTTTAGTCGCTCTTCCGTGTGGAGCGATGGGATTACTTTCTTCGGCGATGGTTAATAATATGAATCAGTTTCAAACGGTTTATTCGTTTTTAATTGCTCCTCTTTATTTTTTATCGGGTATCTTTTTTCCCATTTCACAAATGGCCACACCAGTTCGCATTGTCGCTGAATTTTTTCCATTGATTCATGGAGTGAGATTAGCGCAGGCACTTTTCTGGCAGCGTGGAATAGGCGAAGCCTTTTTATACAGCGGAAGCATTCTGGTTATCCAAAGTGTGATCCTTTGTATCTTCGCCTATTATAAAATTAAAAAGAAATTAATCGCTTAATTTTTTGAAATCCTCACAACTTGATTGGCGCGGTCTCTGATCGTGTCAATCAATGTCTTTTTTTGATCAGCTGATATGTTATTTAAAATATTCGCAAAAAATCCTGCCACCCGTTTATGTTTGTCATCAATCAATTTATTGTAAGCAGGGTCTTTCATCGCTTCATATTTTGTAAAAATTCCTTCTACAAAAGATTTTCTGGCCACCTTGTCGGGATAGGCCCTTATAAATTCATGCACTAAATGTTGACGGTTATAAACAACCTCTTTAATTGGTGGTGGATTCTTTTCAATAAAATTTTTCAATTCTTTTTTTTGTGTCGAGGTCATTCCCCCCATCCATGAATCAAAATGTTTTTTAATTTTACTATAGGATTTTTCTTCGGGATCTTCTTTCATTTCGGAAAACTTTTTATCCGCTTGTTTTTGAAAATACTCGATCTGTGCCGGTCTCAACTTATCAACAAAGGCCACGGCCGTAGGAGAAAATATCCTAAGTCCATCATAATAAAGTCCTTCCAGTCGATCGTAGCTCTTCAAAACAGAATTAGAATCAAAAGTTTTTTGATAACTTAATACATCAGCGATTTTTAACATCTCTGTCGCCAGTTGAGGAAAAATAGTCTTTCTTACTCTTATAATATCTTTAGCGAGAGCTTCCTTAAGCCATCTGGATTGATCACCAGTCAGGTCAAAAAAATCATCGGCCTTATTGGCTATATATGAATTGGCGAGGTTAACGGCCAGGTCAAGGCGTGAACAAGAGAAAGTGACAAAGAGAATAAGAAATATGAGAGCAGTGATTTTTTTCATAGCATACCTCACCATATAATAAGCAATACTGATGCCTATTATGAGAATGGGGAACCAATTTGGTCAAGTGGGTTAAAAAATCTTTTCTCGAATTTCCCAATAGTGCTTTTGTTTTCGTGCAATTACGTACATTGGTTTGCGAAAATGATTTTGGTTTTTTAACACATCATCAGCTGTATTGATCCTTAGACTTTG
>JBEIPV010000130.1:0-7901 GCA_040376855.1 Bacteriovorax sp. | reverse complement strand
GGACTCGTCCAGTGCTCTTCAGACTCAATTGCTTTTTTCTGCTGGAATGTTTCACCTTCCGCGATATCCGGCAACAATCCAGTTTTTGGTTCATCACTCTCTTCGTTATCTTCATTTTTTCTGTTTTGCTTTTCAGCAATAGAATCAAGATACACAGTTCTGAAACCCGGGAACTTAATAATAGACCCGTTAGACTTGAAAAAATGCCCTGCTGATTCAAACGTTACAGTTGTCTGATCAATGACGGCCGGAGACATTTGAGATGAAATGAATTTATTCCAGATCAGCTCGTATAATTTTTGTTGGTCGGCATCTAAGTCACCACGAACTTCGTCCGGTGTGAACTCAAGGTTAGTCGGGCGGATGGCCTCGTGGGCGTCCTGAACTTTACTTGTGCCTTTTTTCTTATAAACAATTTCTTCAGAAGATAAAAAGTTTTTACCGTATTTTTTGCTGACGTAATCACGAAGTGACTTCATTGCTTCCGGCTCTGTTCTCACCGAGTCCGTTCTCATATAGGTAATTAAACCTTGTAGACCGTGATCTCTTAGTTGAACCCCTTCATACAACATCTGAGCAACCATCATGGTTCTTTTTGCAGTAAAGCCTAACTTGTTAGCTGCTTCCTGTTGAAGTTTTGATGTCGTAAATGGTGCAGTTGGGTTTTGTCTTCTTTCTTTTTTCTTAACGTCTACAACTTTAAGTGCTTTGCCTTTGATGTCTGCGACAACTTTTTTAGCGAGCTTCTCACCGTCATTTCCATCAAGTTCCGTTTTTTTGTTTTGCTCTTCACCGTAGTAACGAACTTCAAAGTTGATGTCCTTCTTGGCAAGTTCACCTTGAATCGAAAACCATTTTTCACTTACGAAAGCTTTGATCTGATCTTCTCTATCAACGATTACTCTTAGAGCAACTGACTGAACTCGACCAGCTGAAATCCCTCTTTGAACTTTGTCCCAAAGGATTGGTGAAATTTTATAACCCACTAAACGATCGAGAACTCGTCTCGTTTTTTGTGAGTCGTACATTGGCTGATTTAAAACAGTCGGGTGGTCAATTGCATTTTTAACGGCCGCTTTAGTTACGGCGTTGAATACAACTCTGTGAATAGTTTTCTTTTTTCCGATTTCTTCAGCTAGATGGAAAGCGATCGCCTCTCCTTCGCGGTCCATATCGGGCGCGAGGTAGATAATATCGGCTCCCTTAGCTAATTCCTGGATACGTTCGATTTTATCTTTCTTTCCAGTAATCGGAACAAGATCAAGTGCGAAGTCATCTTTAACATCTACACCAAGTTTTGATTTTGGAAGATCTTTAATGTGACCGTTAGAGGCCACAACTTGATAACCACGACCTAAGTATTTTTTAATCGTCTTTGCTTTTGAGGGTGACTCAACGATGACCAGATCATATCCACCCTTTTCGACGGGCTCAACTTCTTCTGTGTCTTCATTTTTAGCACGTTTTCCAGCGGCCGCTTTGGGAGCTTTTTTAGCTGCCACTTTGCTTGCTTTTGCTGGAGTCTTTTTCACGACGACTTTTTTCGCCGCTTTCTTAGCAACTGCTTTTGCACACATATTTTTACCTTAGTGTTTTTTATTTATTTTTTGAAATCAGTATTCAACAACTCATCCACTTCTTCAAGGTCAAACTCAGTAAGACCGTATGGATTCTCTTTGTTGTTGATGTCTTCATCCAGATATTTTCTTCCAATATCTTTCTCAATTTCATTTAATGACTCAAACGCGTTCGGATCTGGTTGTTTAGATTTTTTCTCTAATCCATCTAAACTTTGCTGCTCCAGGAACTTGTCTTCATCAACTTTTGATTCATTGAGAGATGATTCGGCGTCCATAATCTCAGACTCTAAACGATCTAACTCTTTAACATCGCGCTGAGAGTCTTTAATTACTGACTTGTCGCGCTCTTGTCTTTCTAATTCTTCGAGCTCGTCTTCAGTTAATTGAATTTTATCAGCTTTGTTTAAAATATCTTGGCTTACATCATCAAGGTTAAGTTCTACGTCTAACTCATCAAGTGCTTTGCCTTCGATTTTCTTAACGTCTTGAAGCTTATCTTTATTTTTTAGACGCAGACTGCGCGCCTGCTCTTCTTGCGTTCTCGTTACTGCAATACTTCCTAAAGTAATTTCAGTTGTCGAGTTCGTAATAATGGCAGTCGCAAAATTGTCAGTGATATTGATAACTGTCAACTCTCCAATCTTATACGTTGGGCTTGGAGTGATTTTTCTTCCCGTCCCGCGATCTACGAAGGAATAAACATCAAAAGCATTTCCTAACTCAACGCCATCCGCTCTACCACGGTCGATATACACAACATCTCCGTACGACATCCCACTTAGAGACTCACGGTAGCTTCCAATGATGGCCGCTTCAACATTGCGACGAGAAAAAGTCTTAGCAATCTTCCCGATTTTTGGTGTGTAAACAGTTAAACGGTCTTTTCTTTGAACTAATCCAGACTGCTCGACAATCAAACACTCCCATACATCATCAATCTTTCTGATGGCCTTCACTTGAGCAGTTGTCGTGTATAAAAATCCTGAACGATCAGACACCGGATGTTTGATTTCTCCACCGGCCGTATAAACTGAGAACAAGTCCCCTGGTTTTACCTTTGCCGATTTATCAAAGTTCACGAAGACAGTATCAAATTTATTTATGAACACAGCTTCTTTTGGTGTCGCTTTAATCTCCCCTAAATCCTGGACCACGTTCGTTGTCACAAATGTATTTAAGAAGAACCCTTCGCGATAGCTGAAGGTAATTTTATCTGACTTATCAAACCCTGCGCTATCGTAAGCGTCACCTGGTTCAGCAATCATAATATCCGAAAGAGGTGGATCGTATTTTTCGTATTCAGTGTTTCTTTGTAATTTTTCTAATCGCTCTAGATCGTCATAAGTCTCTTCTGAAGCAAACTGGAAGTAGACACCTTGATCGATAAGCTTTTTTCTTTCCTGAATCCAAGACGGGCGGTTTTTATCGTCTGAACTTGTATAAGATCCACCTGTGCGTGAACCTTCAATTTCATCGTCAGAAAATTCTCCCACCTGCACTTTTGGAAAAGTATCAGCATCCCCTGTATCAAACGCAAGAATTGTTCCTGGCTCAATCTCATGAGGGTTAGTAATCTGCGGATTAAGTGACCAGATTTTTGAATAATAAAACCCAGAGCCAAAAAGGTTTTTCGAAATTTTCCAAAGATAGTCACCTTTTTGAACTTCGTATTTCTCTAATTTTGATTTAATGGCCAGATCATCCCACTCTTTTGGTGTGATTTTCTGTTGAACGTATTTCGATAATTCCAGTAGCTTTTTTTCTTCGCCACCCACATCAAAGTTCATCGACTCATCGGCAATGATTTCCGCTTTTTCGTCTTTTGCTGGCACCACATTTTGTCCGGCAGGACTTGTAGCGTTCAATGGTCCCGGTTTTGAAGCAACATCTGTCGGTGCTTCTCCTTCCATAACTGTCGGAGTTGTCGGTGTGCTTGCTTTATCAGACTCGGCCGTTTTTTCTTTATCAAAAACAACGTCACCAATATCTTCTTTTAACGACTGTAAATCATCCTGCTCTTCTAAACTCGACATCTGTACATCTGAAGTGGTTTCAGCTGGGGCCTCAGCTCCTTGATTGGAGTTGAGTGAGTCGTAAACATTTACTTCTTCCAGGTCATTGATTGGGTCCTGAGCAGTAAGATTCCCACTCACAAGACTTGCCAGCAACATCAGAAAGAAATATTTATTTTTAGAAATGGCCATAGTTTTGTCGCCTATACTTTAATTAAGTCGCCTCGAAAAAATCATGTAGTAACGAATAGTATTTCGCCTGCTTCTCAGGTTGTTTTAACTTCTCACTACACACTACTAACTTCCCTAATGCTTTAATAACAAAACCAGAGAACGCGTACTTATTAATAATCTCTTCATAAACTTGCGAAGAAAGATCAAACTCACCTTGATTGAATAACAAATCTCCCAGCATCATCTTCGCTCTTACGACAATTTGTTTTTCTTTAGAGCCTTCAAGCTCTTTTAAGATCACCAGTGCCGCTTCAAACTTATTCACTTTTACCAGTTCCTGCACTTCGCGAAGACGTGCGATCTGGTCATCAATTTCATCAGAGTTATTAACTGTTTTTACACCCATGCTTGTTGGAACAGCAGGACCTGCTGAGACTGCAGGCTTTGAACCTAGCGCATCTACTCCATCAAGATTGGCCACATCAGGAATCGCGCTATCAATACGATTCACTAATTCACTTGGATCAATATGAGTTTCTTCGGCCAGATGAGGCTTAGCCTGCTCGTTTGGATTTCCCGTAACGATGGGCGCTTGCGCGGCTTCAACAGATTTTAAATTTTTTGATTGTGCTAAAAGATCATTATATTTCCGCGCCAATTCATCATACTGATCTTTAGATACAGTCGACGATTGAGACTTTGCCCCATCATTTAAAGCAGAGTCAACGGTTTGATCGCGATGCAACCAAAGTGACGAACATGAGGTTAAAATCAGTGTGCTGCAAAATAGCAGACCGCTGTTTATGGCCTTCCTGGCATAATTCCTCTTCACTTTGTCCTCCATGACTTGTAAATGTGAATGCGATAACTTAACTTTTATTCTAATTCAGATCAGATACATGTCAAACGTGTTTTAAAGGATGCTATGTCAAAACAATCTACTCAACTTTTCCATTACATCATTAGAATGAATAAAGAAGACTCTGCCTTCTTTTATTTCCAACTTGAGGCCAATGATGGCATCTGCTTTTACTCAACTTTAGATCACCCTCATCACGCTCAGTATCGAGACATTGAGTTGAGAGGAGATATATTATTGAGAGAAGAAATGAAGCACATCTTAGATGAGTGTGCGAAGAAATTTAAAATTGATATATTAGTTGATGAAACTATTGCAGACAAAAAAGGTTCACTATGAAAACAAATTTAATACTAGCTTCTCTCCTACTCTTTACTGTTTCTTGCTCAACAACTCCAGTTTCAGGAAACAAAGCTTTTTTACTAACTTCTGCTGCAACAGAAAACCAGCAAGGTGAAGAAGCTTACAAAGAAATTCTTTCAAAAGAAAAAATTGTAAAAAACACACCTCAATCGAAAATGGTTGAAGAAATCGGAAAACGAATCGCAGCTGTGGCCAACCAACCAGATTTCAAATGGGAGTTCACAACTCTTCAAAGTGATGAGCCGAATGCTTTTTGTCTTCCAGGTGGAAAAGTAGCGGTGTACACAGGAATTTTTAAATACGCTAAGAACGAAGCTGGACTTGCAACTGTCATGGGGCATGAAATTGGCCACGCGATTGCCCGTCACGGTGGACAACGTATGACTCAACAAATGATTACAACTGGACTTCTTGCAGGAGTGGGAGCTGTTGGTTTCTCAAAATTGGATGATTCGAAAAAAGCGATCGCCATGGCCGCACTTGGTGCTGGTGTTACTTATGGAATCACTCTTCCCTTTTCTCGTGGGGACGAAACTGAAGCGGATGAAATTGGATTAGTGCTTATGTCAAAAGCTGGTTACGATCCACGTGAATCAGTTAATTTCTGGGATAGATTTTCTCAAGCTGGTGGAAAGGCCCCACCGGAATTTATGTCAACTCACCCTAATAGTGAAAACAGAAGAGAACATCTAAGATCATTGGTTCCGAAATCAATGCCTGATTATGAGGCTTCAGCAAAAATCGGTTTAGGTAAAAATCTTTAATTAATCAATCATTAAAAGACCAGGCCAGTGGTAAAACCACTGACCTGGATTAAGCATTAAGCTGCAGTTGGGTATTGTGGGTATTGGTTACAGTTATTGTATCCTCCTCCACGGTAGCTTGATTCATTGTAGTAGTCATCACGACATTCTGGTTTGTGTGGTCTATCGTGATCATCATTGTCATCATCATGGTTGCTGTTAGTTGCGCACACGATGATAATAATTAATGCCAGAATAACAACCAGTTTGATTCCCATTCTGCTTCCAGACCAGCTCGCACCTTGTGATTGTGTGCTGCTAAGTTTTTCAAGAGCGAAATCTCTCGCTTGATCAGGAGTCATATTTGATTCACTGATAACTTTTGAAATTTCTGCAATGTCTTTTTGAGTTTGTTTGTCTTTTACTTTTGCAAGTGTGAACTCAATCAACTCCTTATTTGTTAAACCTTGATCTTGTAGATCTTTAACTTGTTGTTCAAATCCATCAACAGTGTTGTTGAAATAGACTTGATCTTTTTGATCCCATTCAACGTTTAACGAATAATTCATTTCCGTAAAAGTTCTCTCGAGCGCTTTGGCCATTGCAGATGTTTCCTGTACAGGTGTCATCGCAAAAGCGTGAGTGAAACTAGTGAGCATTAACAGGGCAGTGAATTTTTTTAACATAAAGTCCTCCAAAACAATTGTTATTAACTGTTGTAAAATTTCTACTTTGGAAATTATTCCGTAGCAACTTTTTATTAACTAAATTTTATTTAAGATAAGAATTATAACTAACTGATTATTTTTCTATTTCATCAAAAAAATCATATGAAGGAATGCTTAATAATATATTCAAAAAAAATAAAAACTAATATCTGCGAATGCGCGGGCCACAATCTGGCAACCTAATCAAAATTAAAATTCACTTTTTGAATGAATAAAAAATCTCATTGCTGATTTTTATTATTTGCTCTCATCATTTTATGAATAAACAACAGCCATACTCTTAATGAACTTTTCAACCTTTCATCACAAGAAAGAATTTAAAACGAATACCAACAGATCTCTTACCGACAAAGAACCCTTAAGATAAAAAAGATACATAAACATATTCTCAACGGGATACACCGGCTTTATAGGGACTAAATCAACCCTTCGGTAAACAAACCCTTCAGGTTGCCTTAAGTGACTGTATCTATTACACCCCCACTAGATATTTATTTAGAGCAAGGATAAATATTGTTTATGAAAACAACACTACTTATTACAACTTTATGTTCGTCATTAACCCTCAATCTATTTGCGCAAGAGATTGCTCACTTATCACCAAGTGACTCCTCTTACAGAAATATGAGAGAGGCCAACTCTAACTTTATCTCTTCTAAGAAAGAAGAAGAGATCAAACAACTTTATAAAGGCACAGCATCTTTAGAAAGTTTAAGAGAAGTCATTAATGATAAAACGATTAACCGCTGTGCTACTAAGGTCGTTAAGTCGATTCAAAGTAAACTCAACGTCTATTCAGAAAATGAAACTGAAATGGCGATTCTTGGGCTTCGCTTAGATGAGTCTATTGATGATGTGACCGCGAGTATTTTACTCAAGGCCAACGAGATCGATACAGCATCGTCGACGAATGCTAAAAATGATTTAACTCCGGCAGAAGAAAATAAGGCCATGGAGATTTATAAATCACAAGCTCAATCTATTAACGATAGGTCTCTTTGTATAGAAGACACATACAGAACTCTTTATAAGAAGCTTTCTGAAGGGTCTTATAAATTTCCAAAAGAGATGAAGCGCATTAACAGACTGGCTTTAAATTATGGTCTTATTAAAGACTCACAATACAAAAGTTTAGAGTCTATGAGAGCAAGTAAAGTTCATGAGTGGCCAATGACTCTTACGAACTACCGAACAAACATCGATGCTATCAACAAGGCCTTTCCAAAAAGAGTCAAAGAAGCATCAAAGTTTGTGACCCATGCTGGAAAATTTCGTACTAAGACAGGATTAAGGCAAAGTCTTTATGAGCGTTTTAACAGCACGCAAATCATCCTGCTCGCAAACGTTGTTCAGTCTCTAAAGAAAAGACTGGATTCTAAAGATGTGACGATTCACATTAATTATGTGAATCAAGAATCGGAAATCATCAACCTTTCTCCAAT
>JBEIPV010000118.1:0-8506 GCA_040376855.1 Bacteriovorax sp. | reverse complement strand
TAACCTTTAGCAACTCCTCTTAAAAAAGAGTTTTTTACAGCTATACTTTTAAATGTTGGATTCTTTTTCTTTGCATCTTTCCACATGACTTCCAGTTCATGATCAAGAAAGTGGGCGACATACTCGGCCAGCTCAACACTGGTTTTATCACCGATGACTTCCAGATAAAAAACTCCACGCCCGTGATTGAAAACCGGAGATACGAAAAAAGTTTTTAAGATTTCATAGATCACCACGTGTTTGGCCTGTTTTCTCGTGGCCTCTAAAACACGTTTAACATAAACCGTTTCATCTTCAGCATGAGTCTGTCTGGTCATATCCAGATTGTGCTCTAATAAAAGCTGGTTGGCCTTTAGGGTGGCCAGTTCTCGTTCATGAGGGTTATCACTGCTGGTTAAGGCCAGAAGCTTTTTTAAGCGCTCTAATAACTTTTCAGTTTTGAGGTCGCCTTCAATTTTATCATTTTCCAAAACGACATTTCCATAAGCGCGCTCCACTTCAGTATCCCAGCCATAACTTCTGCAGATATTTTTGAACTCTTCACCGTGCATGACATGAGATCCGTGCAGAATGTAGGCGACAAAGTGGGCGAGTTCGTGGCGGATAATATTTTTTAAAACTTTATCTTTTGCCTGGAACATCAGTTTTTTAGAGAGACCTAGTTCATAAGTGCGAGAGTCGAAATAACCCAGACGAGTGTTGTCTTCGAAGACGACAATATTGAGTGGGTAGAGAACACCTTTATAAAGAACGCGGCTGCGGTCCATTTTTAAATTCATCTCACCATTGACGATTTCACGAACGTCTTCGCGGACGCGGGCAATGAAGGCCTTAATGGTGTTGGAGTATAAAAACATGGCACCATCATCTTTGATGGGAAGTGATTAATCAATATAGAAAACTGTGAAAAACAGCTAGGAAATGTGAAATCTTTAGGTGAATCTAACGAAATGCTGACTTGCAACTAAACTTTTAGACGTGATAGAAGCTGACTAAACAATCCAAAGGAGTTCTTATGAAGACAGTTATCGCCATGCTATCTCTAACTCTTTCTTTTTCAGTTCTTGCTTGTAATCAAGAAGCTCAATTTATCGGAAAAGTGAGCTCACACCGTTTGAATGAAAACAATGAATGTGTGTTTCAAGTAAACAACTTTAGCTGGTTTGGCCCAAGTTATGTATGCCCATTAACTCCAGGTGAAGTCAGTGCTTCTGAGTTTCTAGATAAAAATTGTTCTTTAAAAAATGGTGATGAAGTTTCAGGTGTATTTGTTAAAATCGGTGACACAGTTATTATTGATTAGATAAAAAAAGGGCCTCTTATTGAGGCCCTTTTTATTTATATTCTATTTGCGAGCAGCGAATAATCCTCTAACAACTCCACGGTTCATACGTGCGATGTTATCAAGTTTAATCCCTTTCGGACATTGAGCTTCACACTCAGCTTCGTTCGTACAGTTCCCGAATCCAAGCTCGTCCATTTTTTCTACCATCGCTAGAGCGCGAGTTTCAGCTTCTACTTGTCCTTGCGGCAATAATGCTAGCTGAGAAACTTTTGCTGAAACGAAAAGCATTGCTGAAGCGTTTTTACAGCTAGCAACGCACGCTCCACAACCGATACAAGCAGCAGCGTCCATCGCTAGTTCTGCTTCGTTTTGACCGATTAGGATTGAGTTTCCATCTGGTGCATTTCCAGTGTTAACGTTTACGTATCCACCAGCGGCCATGATTTGATCCATTGCTGATCTATCAACCATTAAGTCTTTTACAACAGGGAATGCTTTTGCTCTCCAGGGCTCAATTACGATTTCATCACCGTTTTTGAATTTTCTCATGTGCAACTGACATGTTGTCGTATTAGCTTGTGGCCCGTGTGCCTGACCGTTGATCATAAGAGAGCACATTCCACAAATACCTTCGCGGCAGTCGTGGTCGAATGCAATCTGGTCACCTTTTTCAGTAACAAGTTTGTTATTTAGAATGTCTAGCATTTCAAGGAAAGACATATCCGGCGAAATTCCATCAAGGTTGTAATCAACCATTCCACCTTTATCTTTTGCGTTTTTTTGTCTCCAGATTTTTAACTTCAGGGACATTGTATCTGTACTATTTCCACCCATGGGGTACTCCTTACTTATACGATCTTTGTGTTAATTTAACGTACTCGAACTTCAGTTCTTCGATGTGGCGAAGAGGTTTAACCCCATCACCTTGGTATTCCCAAGCAGCAACGTGTGCGAAGTTTTCATCGTCACGTTTTGCTTCACCTTCTTCAGTCTGAGACTCTTCTCTAAAGTGACCACCGCATGATTCTGTACGCTCAAGAGCGTCCAGTGCCATTAGTTCTCCAAGTTCTAAGAAGTCTGCAACACGTCCAGCTTTTTCAAGCTCAGTGTTTACGTCAACATTTGTTCCAGTAACTTTTACGTCTTTCCAGAATTGCTCTCTGATTGATCTGATTTGATCGATGGCCTTTTTTAGACCAGCTTCATTTCTCGCCATACCAACGTTGTCCCACATTACAAGTCCAAGTTGTTTGTGGAAATAATCAACAGTCTTCGTTCCGTTTACAGCAAGTAGACGGTCGAATTTTGCTTTTGATTCAGAAAGTGCTTTTTCAAATTCCGGGTGAGTGGCCTCAACCTTCGGGAATTTGTTTGAAGCGAAGTAATCACCAATTGTGTATGGAAGAACGAAGTATCCATCTGCCAGACCTTGCATTAGAGCAGAAGCTCCAAGACGGTTAGCACCGTGATCAGAGAAGTTTGCTTCACCGATAACGAATAGACCTTCAACGTTACTCATTAAGTTGTAATCAACCCATAAACCACCCATTGTGTAGTGGATAGCAGGGTAGATCATCATTGGAGTTTTGTACGGGTTTTGATCTGTAATTTGCTCATACATTTCAAAAAGGTTTCCGTAACGTGCTCTAATTTTATCTTCACCTTCGCGCTCAATTGCTGAAGCGAAATCAAGGTATACAGCAAGGCCAGTAGCTCCTACACCAAATCCAGCATCACACATGTTTTTTGCGTTTCTTGAAGCAACGTCACGTGGAACAAGGTTACCGAATGATGGGTAGATTCTCTCTAGGTAGTAATCTCTTTCGTCTTCTGGGATTTGAGAAGCTGGGCGAGTGTCGCCTTTTTTCTTAGGAACCCAAACACGTCCGTCGTTTCTTAGAGACTCAGACATTAGAGTCAGTTTTGATTGGTGATCACCTGATACCGGAATACATGTCGGGTGAATTTGCGTGAAACATGGGTTTCCGAAATAAGCACCTTTTTTGTAAGCGCGGAAAGCAGCTGAAGCATTTGATGCTTTTGCGTTCGTTGATAGGTAGAAAACGTTTCCGTATCCACCAGTTGCTAAAACAACAGCGTCTGCCATATGTTTTTCAAACTCACCAGTGATCATGTTACGAACGATGACTCCGCGAGCTTTTCCATCGATGATAACCAGTTCAGTCATCTCACGACGAGTAAGTGAAGTGATTTTTCCGTTGTGAACTTCTTTCATCATGGCAGAGTATGCACCTAATAAAAGCTGCTGACCTGTTTGTCCACGAGCATAGAATGTACGTGATACTTGAGATCCACCGAATGATCTGTTTGAAAGTGTTCCACCGTATTCACGAGCGAATGGTACCCCTTGGGCCACACATTGATCGATGATGTTGTTGGCAACTTCAGCAAGTCTGTGAACGTTACTTTCACGAGCTCTATAGTCACCACCTTTTACAGTGTCATAAAATAGACGGTGAATAGAGTCACCATCATTAGTATAGTTTTTTGCAGCGTTGATACCACCTTGAGCAGCGATCGAGTGAGCGCGTCTTGGTGAATCTTGTACGCAGAAAGTTTTTACGTTGTATCCAAGCTCAGCTAGTGAAGCTGCAGCAGATCCACCAGCAAGACCAGTTCCCACTACGATAACAGAGTACTTTCTCTTGTTAGCAGGGTTAACGATTTTCATGTGGAATTTATGTTGGCTCCAACGATCAGCGATTGGACCAGTAGGAGTTTTCCCGTCTAGTTTTTTAATATTTGGATTAGTAGATGACATATTATCTCACTCCTTGGAAATAGCAGAAAATTGCCAGTGCAGAGAAACCTCCACCAACAAGAATTCCAAATGCCCATGCAGCACATTTTAATTTTGGCATGTATTTAGGGTGGTTAAGGCCCAGTGATTGGAATGCTGACCAGAAGCCGTGGCTTACGTGCACCCCAAGAGAAACAACAGCGATAACATAAAATAGAACGTGTAATGGATCCTGGAAGTATTCAATCGTTGTTTTGTAAAGATCTCTCATTTCAACACCGTTAACCACAGTTGGGTAAACAGGTCCGAATTTTAATCCCATGATGTGAACCACAAGGAACACAAGAGTTAAAATTCCTGAGATTGGCATAGTAGAAGAAGCAAACGTTGCTCCTCTTCCTGATTGCTTTCTAGAGTAAGCATAAGGCACCGGACGAGCTGCTCTGTTTTCGATGATAAGCTTAATCGCCATCACGATGTGAGCAAGGAAGATGGCCAGTAGACCTGCTTCTGCCAAATAAATAAGTGGATTGCTCGTCAACGTGTGTCCGTATTTATTGAATGCATCTGATCCAATAAACAACGTCATGTTGCCGAGTAAGTGTGCTAGTACGAAGCCGCAAAGTAGTAGACCCGTTATACCCATAATCTGTTTTTTAACGACAGAGTTGAGGAACGAGCTCGAAGATTTAGAACTCATAGGAAAGTGCCCCTTGGAAAATTTATCATTGTCTAAATGTGACGTTAGCTTATTAATACTAACTCAGTGGAAACGAATGGTTAAGAAGTTTATGAAGTTTTTAAAATAGGTTATTTTTAGCCTTGTTTTAAATGAGAAAAGACACTATTTTTTGATAGTTGTTCGTGGCACTATTATAGGTAAGTTTTATTTGAGGAATGAATGAAAGAGCAAAAGACAGAGTTAGAATTTGTAGGCTGGAGAGAAACTGTTAGCCTACCCAAATTTAAGTTAAAGGATTTACGTGCCAAAATTGATACTGGGGCAAAAACGTCAGCACTCCATGCTGATAAAATAGAATTTATCACTGTGAAAGGTGAGAAGTATGTTCGTTTCCTTTTTATTACTGAAGATGGAAAAAATCATTACATCAAATCACCATTTATAGAAGAGCGCTCAATTAAAAGTTCTAATGGCGACAGAACGGTAAGGCCGGTTGTGAAGACGGAAATTAAAATGGGTCATCACCGTTTTGAAATTGAAGTGACATTAATCAATCGCGATCTTATGGGTTTCAAAATGCTGATTGGACGAGAGGCCCTTAATGGAAGGTTTCTGATTAATCCCGCAAAACACAATATGTTAAAAACTAAAAAGGAAAAACTTCAATGAAAATCGCCATTCTTTCGAGAAACTCAAGCTTGTATTCAACAAGGCGTCTGGTTGAAGCAGGAAAAGCAAGAGGACATGAAATTGAAGTTATCGACACATTAAAGTGTTATATGGATATCACCTCGACGAAGCCGATGGTGCATTACCAAAATAGGGCCTTAGAAGATTTTGATGCGATCATACCAAGAATTGGTGCGTCAATTACCTTTTATGGAACTGCGGTTATTCGCCAGTTTGAAATGATGGGCGTTTTTTCGCTTAACGAAAGCGTTTCGATTGCCAGGGCCCGCGACAAACTAAGATCACTACAAATCCTATCAAGAAAAGGCCTGGGGTTGCCGGTGACAGGATTTGCTCACTCTACTAAGATGACGCAAGAACTAATTAAATTGGTTGGTGGAGCTCCTTTAGTTGTCAAACTTTTAGAAGGAACTCAAGGCAAGGGCGTTGTTCTTGCCGAAACAAACTCAGCAGCTGAATCGGTTATCGACGCTTTCCGTGAAATGGACGCCAACATTCTCGTTCAGGAGTTTATTAAGGAAGCACGCGGTTCAGATATTAGATGTTTTGTTGTCGGCGATCAGGTTGTGGCCGCGATGATGAGAACGGCAAAGCCTGGTGAGTTCAGATCGAACCTTCACCGCGGTGGAACGGCAACAGTGATCGAGATTACTAAGGAAGAAAGGCAAGCAGCTCTTGATGCCACAAAAGCATTGGGATTAAATCTTGCTGGTGTCGATATGTTGAGATCAGACCGCGGTCCACTCATTATGGAAGTTAACTCATCTCCTGGATTGAATGGAATTGAGACGGCAACCGGTAAAGATGTTGCGGGAATGATCATTGAGTATCTAGAGCGCATGGATAAAAATTCGACAGAGACTAAAGGTAACGGATAAGTGAACATTACAGAATTTCCTGCAGAATATTTTATTAAACTCGACGGCCAGGATTTTTTACTTGGCCGCTTGTCGATTAATAAGATGAACAGCAGTTACTGGGTTGAGATTGATATCGTTCAGAAAGAATCTAAAAAAATCTTTGCTCATGTTGGCAACCTTTATAATACTGCTGATTTGGATGAGGCCGTGAACAGGTCGGTCGAGATGCTGGCCCAGTATGTAAAGCCTAAGAATTAATTCACTCAGGTATAAAGTCCAAAAAGTTGACATTCACCTAACACAAACCGAATTTATTAGTGTTAAAATAATCAGACAATGCGAATGTATGTCCTGCTTATTTTTACTGCTGTCTTGCTGTCTTTTTCGACGGCCTATTATGCTATTAACCTCTCGAACAAAACCTCTGCCGGTGTGGCCGAAATTGAAGAGATTCAAAAGTATAAAAGGGAGTTTGAGAAAAAAGGGCATCCAATTATCGAAATCGATTTGAGTTCGATGTACCCTTCCAGAAGATTCTCACAACTGCTTCAACCGCAAAATACATTTGCCCGCGAACAAAAAACAGTGAAAACCTATTTTTCAAAATCGTGTAATAACTCTTTTGAAAAGATGACAAAGCTATATTCTGACAAAAGCGAAACCTGGGAAGACTATAGGTGTAATCGAATTGCCAGGCTTCCTGCGGGTTTTTTTGAGAATGCACCGCTGTTGCATGAAAGTGGTGTGAGTTATGCCTTTTTAGCTTTTTTATCTGGCAGAGAGCCTTTCTACACTCACGATTGGGTGAGAAGTAATTTAAATCTTTTTCACGTCTATGAATTAATCGAGCTTCCTTCTAAAGCACTGGAAGGGAATTTTAAAATATTAGCTCAATTAAACAAGTCTGACATTGAGGCCCTGGTGAAAGGGGGCCTTTATATTCTTACTGACGATTACTTGTTGGTAAGAAACCGCAAATCATTCAATGTGACTTATAAAGTTTTTACCAAGTTTGAATTTGAAGATTTCTTAAAGGAGAAAATTTATTTTCTTAGACCTTTTGAAGTCGGCGGACAGTGTTTTTATCGTGAAGATCACTTCTGTTGGGAAAAAGATGATAAGTCTTTAGTGCAGATTTTTAAGCAGTCTTCGCTGGTGGTTTTTGGTGGATCAGTCGTGGTGCTTATTTTAATTACTGTGATTCTTTATCGAAAAATTAAGCAGCAGGAATTTGAAGAAGAAAGAAAAAAACACGCCCTTAGAGTTCTAACTCATGAGTTGCGAACGCCCATTGCAAACCTGATGTTGCAGGTCGAGCAGATTAATAAGCAGTCCGATGTGATTCCAACAGCTGTATTGGAAGAATTCTTGAAGATGGAAGGCGAGGTTTACAGGCTCAAGCGTCTGGCCGAAAAGAGTACAAGTTATTTGCAAACTAACGATGGAAAATCTCTGCTGGCGATCAGCCCTCAGGATGTATCTTCTGTTAATGAACTTATTATTGATATGATTCACGACTACATTGAAAAAGGGGTAGGCTATATTGCTTCACCAAAAGATGGCCCATTTAAGATGGATGTTTATTGGTTTGGAATATGTGTGAAGAATCTTTTAGAAAATGCTCTTCATCACGGCAAGAATCCGGTGATGATCACCTGGAGTCTCTTGGAAGATGAACTGACTCTGACTGTGACAGATGCTGGAGAGTGCCCGTATAAAAACCTGGATGAGATTTTAAATTCAGACCGCACGGGAAAAAATTCCCGAGGACTAGGGCTGGGGATGAGTATCGTGCAGAAAATTATGCAGGAAATGGATGGAAAACTCTCTTACCAGCAAACTCCCACAACCTTCTCTCTTTTTTTAAGGAATAAATAATGAAGCAGGTTTTAATTGTTGAAGATGATGAAAATTTAGGAAATTCATTGAAGAAAATCCTGGAGAGTGAAGGGATGAAGGCCTATTTAGCGCCGACACTGGAGCTTGCCCGCACTCATCTTTCAAATGATCTTGATGTTATCGTTTTAGACTGGATGTTGCCCGACGGACAGGGAATCGATTTTTTGCGTGAAGTGCGCACTAAAGAGTTTGTTATGCCGGTTATTATGCTGACAGCGAGAACGGATTTAATTGATAAAGTTTTAGGCCTTGAAACAGGTGCTAATGATTATATGACTAAGCCTTTTGAGTCGCGCGAATTAGTGGCGCGAGTGCGCGTTCAGTTGCGT
>JBEIPV010000041.1:0-24303 GCA_040376855.1 Bacteriovorax sp. | reverse complement strand
GTTCGGCCACATCCATAAGAATCTTGGTGAGTAAGCGCGTCCACACATCCCATAGTTTCCAGCACCAAAAGATCCACCGATGATCACAGTGAACTTTGGAACCTGAACAGTTGAAACGGCCGTAACCATTTTAGCACCGTGTTTTGCGATCCCTTCATTTTCGTACTGACGTCCAACCATGAACCCTGTGATGTTTTGTAAAAACAGTAGAGGGATTTTTCTTTGCCCGCATAGTTCAATAAAGTGAGCGCCTTTTTGCGCACTCTCTGAAAAAAGAATACCGTTGTTAGCAACGATTCCGATTTGCTGTCCGTGAATACGGGCAAAACCTGTTACCAGTGTATTACCGTAACGCTCTTTGAATTCATGGAATTCAGATCCATCTACAAGGCGAGCGATAATCTCTCTTACGTCAAATGGCTTTCTTGTATCTTTTGGAATGATCCCAAAGATTTCATCCATTGGGTAAAGAGGAGCTTGAACTTCTTTTCTTTCCAGTAGACCTTGAAGTTTACCAGGAGATTTGAAGTTTAAGTTTTCAATAATGTTTCTTGTGATGATGAAAGCTTCTTCTTCATCGTTGGCCATATGATCACTTACACCGCTGATACGCGTGTGAACGTCAGCACCACCAAGATCTTCAGCTGTCACAACTTCACCAGTTGCCGCTTGAACGAGAGGAGGTCCACCTAAAAAGATTGTCCCATTTCCTTTGACGATAACAGTTTCATCACTCATCGCCGGAACGTAAGCTCCACCCGCTGTACACGATCCAAGAACAACAGCGATCTGAGGAATCCCCTTCGCTGACATTTGTGCTTGATTATAAAAAATACGTCCGAAATGATCTCTATCCGGAAAAACTTCGTCTTGTTTTGGAAGGAAGGCCCCACCGCTATCAACCAAGTAAATACATGGCAGAGAGTTTTCCTGAGCAATTTCCTGAGCACGTAAATGCTTTTTAACTGTCATTGGAAAATATGTTCCACCCTTTACTGTGGCATCGTTAGCAACAAATAAACATTCAACTCCATGAACGCGTCCGATCCCTGTTACCATTCCGGCAGAAGGAACATCATCTTCATAAAGTTTGTAAGCAGCAAGAGATGATAGTTCGATGAAAGGAGACCCCTCATCAAGAATTTTTTCAATCCTCTCTCTTGGTAAAAACTTTTTTCTATCGTGATGGCGTTTAACTTGATCAGCACCACCGCCATTTTTTACTGTTTTTAATTTCTCAAGCAACTCCTGACGAAGTGATTGATGGTATTGTTGGTTTTCTTTAAACTCGGCAGAGTTTACGTCAATTGCTGACTCGATAACGTCCATGAAAATCCTTATAACTTAAAGCATTAATTTGTAATTGATAGTGTAGAAAAAAGCTCTTTTTCAGTAAAGCTTTTCACAGTGAAAAATGCTCTTTTTCGCGATTAATATTTTCATGTGCAAACGTTAAAAACAAAATGCCTTTTGGCCATGTGAGAATATGTTACATTTTCTCTGCGTTAAAACCCTCCTCCTTGCGTTGACGGACGCCACTGCTTTGCCCTATAAATTTCCCTCATCTTAGGAGTTTCCCAATGAAAAACGTTATTGCAGTTGTTCTTTTTAGTTTTTGCACTCAGCTTTTTGCGACAGAACTTATATCTCCATCATCGATTGGCAGCCTTGGTTCTCCAAAAAAAGTTATTGGCATTTATTTACGCGAACAAATCACTGATGCCTCGACATATCCCGAAAGAACAGTGGGACTTCTGGCCAGCGGATGCACGGCCACACTTATTGGACCTCGCCATATCCTCACGGCAGCTCACTGTGTGTATGACGACATAAAAGCAGAATGGTTAACTGACCTAAGATTCTTTCCAGCGCGTACAAGCAAAACGGATGTGCCCTATACTATCCAATGGAAAAAAGTTTACGTTCAAGAGCAGTATATTAGAACGGGATATAAGAGTGTTGACTTCGCCGTAATCGAGCTGGCAGAAGCGATTGGTGATACTTTAGGTTGGAGTGGATTCAAAGCTCTTCCTGAAGCTGATTATTCAAACAAAATTAAAATCACTGGCTACCCTGCTGATAAAGAACTTGCGACGATGTGGACAGTGGCTTGCCCTGCTCAAGTAGAAAACAAAAAAATCGTTTATCAGTGTGACACTTACGGTGGAATGTCTGGAAGCGCGATTTACACACTTCCTCTTGATGCAAAAAATCCTATGATCACTGGAGTTCACACTTGGGGAATGGGCCAGCTGAACGGTGGAGTTTATATTAACGAAAGTAATTTCAAATTGATTAATTCATGGAAAAACAATTCGGACCTAACTGAAGAGACAACCATTTTTGAAAAGAAATAATCGACTAGTACTAGCGGGTACCATCACTCGCTAGTACCTTTTTAATTCCGACTAAAAAACTTTGCCTGAGCAAAACTTTCCACAATCAGCTCCATTCATTGACTAAACATCAGCTTTTTAAAGACGCTCCTAAAAGTAACCGACACTTATGTTGTTAATCTAATAAGAAAAGGACGACTTATGAGAAAACTACTTCAACATTTTTTATGTGGGGCCGTGTTGGTTACTACATTTAATTCATTTGCAACTGACTGTGTGAACTGCGGACCGAAAGATGTTTCTGGAATGCCGAAAAATTCTACATTTGAAGCGATGGAGAAGATTGCTAGCAGAGGTGTAACTGATAAAGGCGAGATTTATAAAATAAAAAACTACTGCATGCGATTTGCTCAAATCCCCCAACAATTGGTAGGTGCTACAATAAAAGAAATGGAAGGTACGACTATCTCCATTGAGAATTATCTAACACAGCCTCTTTGCCAACCTCGTGCCTATTCAAATGTTGTCCAAAGTCCAATGATACATGTTGTAGCTGAAGACCCTACAAAAAGAGAAGAGTTCTTACAAAATATCTGGCTTTACTATTCTAAAAAAAGAAAACAACCTGAAATTTTTGATCAGGCGATAAATGCAAAAAATACTGAAGGTGAAACATTACTCGACTATATTGAAACAATGAGACTTAAAGGATTTTATACTGAACCAGGGCAAAAAACGGCTTTAGTAAAAATTATTAATATGCTCTGTACTCATGGTGGAGTCTATGCGACTCAAAAAAATATGAAGTGTCCATAATTATGAAGAAAATTATAACAACTGCTTCTATATTGTTTTTTTCACATGCTCTACTTGCCGATGAAATCAATTGTATAGGCTATTCAGGATTTAATAAGCCAAGTTCGATAGAAAAACTTGCTGGAGATTGTGCTCTTCAAAAAAACCTGGCAAGTGATGAAGCTGTTCAAAACGAACATAGAAAAAACATATATGATAAACTTGCTGATAAACTCGCAACACAAATAAAGCAAAACTCAGAAGATATTTCCTTACTTACAGCATTCTACAATGCCAATGGGCAAGACTTAATGATGAATAGTAACGAAATTGCTCAAAGTTGCAGACTCGACTCTATTAAAAAAATTGAAAATTGTAATGGAAAAAAAACAGGTGCCTTTCAAGATAAAAAACTTGCAATGCTAAAAAGTAAACTGCCCGCTAATACGAATACACCTTTTAAAGGTGATCAAAGTTTATTTGGTATTATGGCCGGAAAATTCTATTCTGACCTGGGGATGAAAGAGCAAGGCAATGATCTGCAATGTCCTCTCGAAGGGCAATCTGGAAGTTTTATGATAAAGAGTCAGCTTGACGAATTATCAGCTACAAACATCATCGATATTCTAGCAAATACAACGGATAATCAAGATGACATTTTTGAACACTATCCGCAGCTAAAAATCATTAAAAATTCTAACGATCCAGAATTCATAAAAAAATTTAAAATTTTTGCAAAAAGCAAACCTGCTAACAAATCAGCAAAAGAGCATATTTCTTCATTCTTCTTTGATCCTCAAAATCAAAAAAGACTTGCTCCAACTCTGGCAAAACAATGCAGTAATATGAACGAAAACATCAATCGTTTTATATGCTCTGACATAACAGAACTTGGAAGTTTAGATGATAATACATCCAGGTCACTTTTTAACAAGCTAAATACAACTGATTCAATGGAAGATCAATATGAGGTTGACTTCAATGATCCTTCAATTTTAACAGCATACGGTATGCAATGTATCGCAAAAGAAAACAAATTAAAAAATCCGAACATTGAAAAAGAAAAAAATTATCAAAGTATAGATCAATGGTATACAAATTTTACGAACAACACTCGAGAAGAAGATAGTATAGATCTTGCAAATAACAAAGTTGAAGCTTTTTGCTCGATGTATACTTGTAAAAACCCTATCGCAAAAAAAGAAAAATCATGTCAAAAAGGTGGACCACTTTCTTCATCTGAATTAAGTCATTCACTTGGTTGTGATCTTAAACCATTAGGAAAGGCATGTTTTGAAGAAAGCTTAAAGGCCATCTCTTACATGCAAAGTTTAGAAAAACTAAAACAAGGTTCAAAAGACCAAGTCATTGCTGCCAATTCATCTTCTTCATCTTTACCATCTTCATCAAGTACCGCAACAGACACTGACCAACAAACCATTGTCAGCGGCCGCCTCCCTAACTTCGCCGAAAACTATCTCGGAGTTGAAGGAAGTTTAAAGGCCCTTGGAAAACCAGCAACGGCTTACGAAATTACAGAAAAGAAACAAGAATTTGCTGAAAATAAACTCGCTGCAAATGATCCTATCTACTCCACACCAGCGGCAGTAAAAAAAGAAACTGTTCAACAACAGCAAAAAAATACATTGATGGCAGCGGCCGTAGACACATCAGGTGTCCAACCGACATTTACACCAACAGCGATGTCTCAAACCACAGCAACTCACCCGACATCGACCTCTCCTTCTTCTCGAACAGACACTGAAGCAGTCACACAAAAAGCAACTGCTCAAAAATTGTCTGTCGCTGACACTGGAACGGAAAGTTCTAGATTACGTGAAGAGATGGAAAAAATGATTGCTGACATTAAGAGCACAAAACAAGAAATAACTGAAGTCCAAAATAATATGGCCTCGACGTCAAGTTCAATGGCGGTCAAAACTGGGACAAATTATGGAACAACTCCCATTGTTAACCGAGCAGAACAAGAACGCCTTAAACGTTTAGAGCAGAGTTTAACTGAAAAGGCCAACAGGCTTGAAGAATACCGCAGAGAACTTGATAACAGAAACTTTGCTCAAAGTGGATTTGGTTCTGAAGGTGCGGCGGCCAGATCGCCTTCTAATGGCGCCTCAAACGGTGGTTCTGGCGGAGGCGGCGGAGGAATGAATGGTTCTTCTGGCGGAAGCTCTGGTTCAGGGAACTCATTGAAGTTGTCATCAACAACAAATGCAAAAGTTGATGGAAAAGGATCAGGTAACAATTACTCTGCAGCACTTATTCAGTCCGGAGTTGAAAGCTCTACTCTTACAGTTGATGAACTGGAAAAATTATCACCTGAGAACTTAAAAAAATTAGGAATTGATTCGTCTCTGCCTTTTACTTTAAAAGTGACTTTTGACGGGCAAACATACCAGGTTCCTGTCAGGTCTTTCATTTATAAAAATCAAAAGATTTTAGGGCCGATCATGGATCCTAAAAATAAAGATCTTAACGACTTTCTTTTAAAGAGTCCTCTATTTAAACAGTATATCGATTATCGATTTGAAAAAGAGAGTCAAGCGAAAGCGTCGATTTAAATTCGACGCTTTCTACTGACTATTTTGACTTATTTGTTCTTAATAATTCCATTCGTTAAATTCTTCAACTTCAAATACTCTGCTCTATCACGCTTCATTTTCTCTTCTTGATCACGTTTTAAATCAGCAGCATCTGTGATGGCAGCTGGAGCACGATTTTTATCCTTAACCTTAGCAAATTTCTTATCGCCAACTTTTCCTTTTACGATTTTTTCATAAATAGGGTTTCCTTTCTCATCAAGAAGAACCTTACCGTCCTTTACGACTGCAATAATCTCCTTAACCATACCGCCTTCTTCAATATAAAAAGGTGTTCCGTTAAGCTCGATGATCTTATTTGAAATTGTTTGAGTCGCTTTTTCCGAAGACATCCCATCAACTGTTGTCAGCACAATACCTGAAGGTAAAACTTTATTCCCTTCGCTGTTTGTTACTGATGTCAGCATTGCTGAACTGATACTTCTTGAATTTGACGAGCTCGCACTAGGAGCAGGAGCAGATGATCTTCCAGAGTCGTAGTTATCTACAACCTTTGGAGCAGCTTCCTGTCTCGCAGGTGCACTTGCTAAGCCACTATTAAACGATGAAGAGTAGCTGCTAGGCTGCGTCTTTTGTTGTTCGATAATAGGGTTATTAGCAATCGAAATTTCTTTTGCTGTTTCTTTCTTTTCTTTTGCGGATTTCAGATCAGCAATCTGGCCTTTTAAGTCTTTAATCAAGGCATTTTCTTCATCAATCTTCTTTTGCTTGATTCTGTTATTTTCTGCTTCTTCGTTGGCCGCTTTCATCTTATCAACTTTTTCTTCCGCTGAGGCCAGGCGCTTCATCAGATCAGTCATTTTACTATCAGCTGGTGCAGTGACAGAGGGAGTTGTACCAGCGGTCGACGCTTCTTCCTTTTTCTCTATTTTTTCATTTTTATCATCACTATCAAGCCCGTACGCTCCAGGTGTAAAAGGCTGACTAAACTGATTAGCAAAATTGTTTGTTGCCACTTGCGTATTCGCAAGTGCTGAACTGATGCTATTATCAATAGCACTCTCATCTTCCGCTTCTCTTGGTTCAAGCATCTTCACTGATTCACTTTTGGCCGCAGGTGCATCTCCAACAAAACCTGATGCAAGACTGCTTCTTGAATTATCGACAATATTCTCATCTGGTCCTTCTGTTTCACCAGATGAAGACCCACCACTTTGATACCACTTAGGACTTGAATTTCCAAATTTAAGACCATTGCTAAAATCTTCATTTGCTAAACCAAATGAAATACATCTTTTGGCATTAACTAAAATGTCATAATCCATTTCAGTGAAATTATCCCCCATAACACTTTTAAATTTTTCAAAATCTTTTTCTGTACTTAGATTTCTAGAAGATAAATGTTCAACTGAGAGAGAGTTTTTATAAACCTTGTCACCTTTAGCAAGAGTTGTCATTTCTTCACAGATATTCTTAATATCCATTGTTTCAGAACAAGATCCATCTATTAGAATGTTTTCAGCACGCGTTTTTCTGTAATTTTCAAAAGCGGTCTTAAAAGAACTCGCTGTAAGATCAGCTCCTTCGAACGTCTTAAGAAGTTGTCTATATTTCAAAGTCTTTTTTAACTTCTCTTTTTCTGAAACTGAATCAAAATCATAAGCTAAAATTGGATCTTTATACTTATCTCCATTTTCAAGCTTTTTTAAGAACATGTCGGCCTTTTGCTCAGTCGTTGCTGCTTTGAATGCTTCATTCGTAGTGACGAAACTTGCAAGGCCGTTAATAAAATCTTCGTCTTCTTTGGCCATTTTTTCCACTTCTTGATCAATACGGTATTCATTGTAATCAACAATAAAGGCCAAGTTTGGAATAACGTTTTTTGCTTTATAGTCTTTAAAGTTTAATGTCGTTTCAGATATTTTTTGAAAGCACCTTTTACCAAAATGACAGCTCTCCTGTTGATTAACAAAAACTTCATCAAGTAAACTTAGGTCACAAGAACCACCTTTTTTAGGTGGCTGGTAACGTCCACCACATTTATCACCTTTGATATTATATTTTTCTTTGGCAAATCGTTTTAGAGTTTCTAGTCGATCCATCACTTCGATGTTTTGATCAAGCATATTTTTTGCATAATCTTTTGCAACAATTTCATTCAGTAATTTTTCAGAACTCTTTCCATTTATTTGGGCCACATTCTTTCTACAGTTAATGGCATCAGTACAAGCTTCTGAACTAAAACGAAGAAAATTAAATTTTTTAGGATCGCATGTATAAATTTTTGAAACTAACTGATTAGTCTCTGCCCAAATATTGATCGTCCCATTTGTATTAAATGTATTATTTTTTTGGTTACATTCAATGCCAGTAAAAAGATCTTTTTTGATATTTAAACTTGTAGGTGAAAATTCAAGTGAGACTGCCTTTTGGCTTAAAAATATTGAATCAAATGCTTTTCCAGCATCCTTTCCAGTATCATCCGCAGCGTATGCACTCGGAATAGAGACAATAACTAAGGCCAAAATTTTTGCAAAACTCTTCATATGAGACTCCTACCTAGCAATCTTATCGGGTATTCGCCCCATAACTTGAGTAAAAGCCTTTGTTTACGGTAAGCGTCTTTAAATACAATGGATTATTCGAAGTTCTTTCCCTAGATAGTGCCTCAAAAATTTGTCATAGCTGAGTTTTTTGATCTAAAATTATTTAATTCACAAGAGGTGCATATGACAAAACTATTATCAGAAGAGCAAGCAAGCTACTGGAGCGAAGTCTCACATACATTTGTATGGAAGAAAAAATGGGACACGCTTGTCAGCGGCGATTTTATCAAGGCCGACGTAAAATGGTTTGAAGGTGGTGAGCTTAATATCACTGAAAACTGCCTTGATAGGCATCTTGAAAACCGCCGTCAGAAAAAGGCCCTTATTTTTGAACCTAATAATCCGGATGAGCCTTCAAGTTTTTTAACTTATGGTGAACTGCACTTAAGCGTCTGTCGATTTGCTAATTTACTAAAAAGCCGCGGCATAAAAAAAGGTGATGTGGTCAGCTTCTACATGGGGCTTACTCCAGAGCTTATGATAGGCCTTTTGGCCTGTGCTAGAATCGGTGCTATCCATACTGTTGTCTTTGGAGGTTTTTCTCCTCTATCGCTTCGTGGTCGTCTTGAAGACTCTAATGCAAAAATGGTAGTCACTCACGATGGTGCTTACCGTGGTGATAAAACAATCCCTCTTAAAGACATGGTTGATGAAGCTGTAGAAGGACTGGACATCATCAAAACCGTTTTAGTTGTTAAAAGAACTCATCAAGAAATAAAGATGAAAGAAGGCCGCGACTACTATTACGATGCTCTGATTAAAGGGGCCGAACTTCATTGCCCAGTCACGCCAGTGCAATCAGAAGATCCACTTTTCATTCTCTACACTTCTGGCTCAACTGGAAAGCCTAAAGGATTACTGCACACGACGGCCGGTTACATGGTTCACGTTGGAAAATCTTTTAAAGATGTATTTCAATACAAAGAAAATGATATTTTCTTTTGTACGGCCGACATTGGATGGATTACAGGCCATAGTTATATGACTTACGGGCCACTTCTTAACGGCGCAACCGTTGTGATGTATGAAGGTGTTCCCACATATCCCAATCCTGCACGTTTTTGGGAGATCATTGAAAAACATAAAGTCACTCACCTCTACACTGCTCCAACCGCAATTAGAGCATTAGAAAAATTTGGAAATGAAATTCCAGATCAATACAAGATGCCTTCATTAAAAGTTTTAGGTTCCGTTGGTGAACCTATCAACGAAGAGGCCTGGCACTGGTATGATAAGCACGTTGGTAAAGGACGCTGTCCGATTGTCGATACCTGGTGGCAGACAGAAACTGGCGGTATTATGATTTCTCCCATTGCAGGAATCACAAAATTAAAACCAGGGCACGCGACATTGCCTCTAAAAGGCATTGACCCGGTTTTAATGGATGAAAAAGGACAAATCATCACTGAGACAGTGGCGAGCGGAAATCTTTGTTTAAGAGCTCCTTGGCCTTCACTGGCCCGTACTATTTATGGAGACCATGAAAGATTCATTCAAACCTATTTTTCGACTTACCCTGGTTACTACTTCACAGGTGATGGAGCTAAAAGAGACAGCGATGGGTATTTTAGAATCACTGGGCGCGTGGATGATGTTATCAATGTTTCAGGACATCGAATTGGAACGGCTGAAGTTGAAGACGCCATCAATGAGCATCCTGATGTTGTAGAGAGCGCTGTTGTTGGATTACCACACCCGATTAAAGGCCAAGGTCTTTATGCTTTCGTTATCCCGACCAATACAAAGCGAGATCCACTAGAGCTTGAAAAAGAGATCAGGGATTTAGTGCAAAAAATTATCGGGCCGATTGCCAAGCCAGACTTAATTCAAACCACAGAAGGGCTTCCTAAAACTCGCTCTGGAAAAATCATGAGAAGAATCTTAAGAAAGATTGTTGAAAATGATATTGCCAGTATCGGCGATACATCGACTCTGCTCAATCCAGAAATTGTCGAGAAGTTGATTGCTGAGAAAAAAGATTTAGGAAATTAAATTTTGTTTCTTTCGTTATGAATCTTAGTGATATGAGCTTCTATCGTCTTCAATGCATACGGTAGGAGCTCGGGCTTAAGGCCCACATAAATCACTTCCAGAATTTCATTCACACTTCTTCCCATTCCCAGAAGCTCTTTAATTTGATCTTCACGTTCCTGACGGTGCTGCAGAGTCTGAACAATTTTATTGGTCCCACCAATAATGATTCCGTGACTTGGAATAACATTTTTTGGGTTTAAGGCAATCACACGATTGAGTGAATGAAAGTATTTTTGCATATCCCCTTCAGGTCCACCGATCACAACTGTGCCGATTGTCTGAATAAGATCTCCTGCTAAAAACCAGCTCATATTATCAGGAGCAAGCGCCAGCTGGCCTTCGTCGTGCCCGGGGACTTCGTACACTCTCACATCTTGGCCTAAACTTTTAGTGATAACGTCACCTTCTTTGCGAAGGTTAATTTCGATTCCTTCAAAGTATTTCGCGCCGATAATGGTGTATGTAAACTGACTCATCTCCATCGGGACTTTATATCTTAAAGCGATATCGCGGGAGAATTCATAATGATCAGGGTGATGGTGAGTGATAAAAATTCTATCAAAGCCTACTTTATCAACCGACTTTAAAAACTTAGCAAGCTCAACTTCATCACGCGGAGATGGATCAATAAGGTATTTCACCTGATCTTCATCGCCGATGATAAAAGAGTTGGTTCTGTTAGCGGGAGGAAATGTATGCGACAGCGGCAGATACTGACGAACTCCACAGATTGATTCAATCATCGGAACTTCAGTTTCAGGATCGTGAGGCAACGTCATATCAATAGGAGTATTATGTTGTGGGTTTTGCTCAAATGTTTTAAGCAAAGTCACTGCAGGTGGTACAGCAAGTACAAGCCCTGCGCGGTATCTATCAACTAAATTCTTAGGAGTATTCCACTCTCCGAATTCAGCTTCATTGATATCAATATTAAATTCTTTAGGATTTTTAAGAGTGATTTTGATGTAGTAATTTTTAAAACGATAAGGATTAAACTCTGGAGTGATCGCTATACCGATGTCATCAATGCTTAAAACTTCGCCCTTAGCGATTTCTTCTAAAAGATCGTAGTTCAACTCTTCTTTTACTTCTCTGATTAAAGCATGCAGGACTTGCGGCTTAATGTGAGCAGGCCAGATTGAACCTGGAAGACTTTCTGTACTGTCCGTTTGATCTACTTTTCCACCCGGCATTGCATAGTAACCCGGAAAAACGGCAAGGTAGTTTTGTCTCTTAATAAAAAAGACTTGGTCTTGAGTCGTAAATACTGCTGATACTGATTCTTTCATGGGTCAACTCTAACATTAAAAGAGTTGATTTAGAAGGTTTTGAACTCTTTTTTAAGAATGGGATCTTTTAGGGTTTTTGACGTTTTTAATAAACAAAGTCTAAGAGAATGGGCCGCAATAATATCTTTTTCGATAAAACAATTTTGCAGTGCTTTTGCTGCAGCTTCAGCAACAGCGCGTGAAGTTCCCGTAAAACCTTTTTTCCCAGATGGAAAATAGTAATCAATCTGATCCTGATATAACAAGGCCTGATCGTAAATAATCTGTGCCCCGTCAAAATAAGCGCCAATCACAAATAAATTTGGAACAGGTGCCAGTGATTGGGGAAATAAAACTGTTTTAGTTGTAATAAATCGTTCCGCGCGCCCTGACGGCACAAACCAGATGGCCGGAAGATCTTTGACGACGGCTGAATCAGAAATAAAACCTGAAGCCGTTAAGACTACATCTATCTTTTCTTTTTCAATCAACGCGATCGCCTTCTTCCAGGCCTCTTTCGTTTGATTTCCCTTTTTGTCATAGACGACCAATGGGACAATCGTAAGTTTCATTTTTTTAGGCAGAAAGGCCAGGAATTCATTTAAAACATTCTGCCCGTGAAAACGGCCGGATGTTTTTAGTTCGCTAGCGGTTACTTTTTTACAACTGTAATTGTTGGTACCAGTCATATCTCTGCTGGCCTTTACGATATGAGTTTTTGATTTCGCTGTGGCCTTTGAAGAGCAAAATCCGGTATCGACGATGGCCACTTTGAGTTCTGCGTGTGCAGTATTCACAAAAAGAGATACACAAAAAAGAACCGCTCCCAAAAGGAGCGGTCTTATTAAAATAGACTTTTTAAAAAAAGAATTAATCAATAGCGAATGGACGGTGTAGAGCTGCATTGTCATAGGCCTTATTATAAAGGGAACCGAAATCCTTTTTCAAACTTTTCTTGTATGAATCTTCCATATCGTCCAAAACTCCATTAGTTGCATTTTGGATTTTTAGCTTCATAACATCTGATACACCTTCAGCTCCACTCATTGCTGTTTTTACTGTATCTTTTAATGCGATAGCAGAAAGAACCATTGGTAATTTTGAAGTAACAACACCACCAGCGGCTGCGGCCTTCATTTGATTATGAAGAAGTGTTGAATCCTCTTCAATCATCTTTGCCCATTTTTTATCACGGCTAAAGATTCCACCAGACTCATCGTAAGCAGCGTTAATGTTAACAACTTCAGATAGAGACCTTAAAGAGAAAATCTTCATCGTTTCATTTGGAGTCGTGAATCTCTCTGGAAGCATTGTCACTTTCAAGTCTGCAAGCAATTCTGCTCCAGTCATTGTGAACTTAGGTGCAACGGCCAGGTCACTTGTTAATACAGAAACGCTTGATTGAATGAAGGCCGATGATTTTGCCACTTCTGCCGCTCTATGTGGATTAGAGAAGTACATTCTACGTTTTCCAAGCAGTAAGCTTGCTGCATCTTTAAGAGCAGGAAGGGCCTTTACATTTCTTAATCCAAGGTTTGATTCGTCAACCATTAAGAAAGCTGATGTTTTTGATTTAGCAATAAAGCTGTTGATTGCTTTAATGTTAGCTCCATCAGAGTTATCAACTAAAACAACAACCTTTTGAGACAATCCATTAGCAATAGTCGCTGCATTTAACGATGAAAGACTCAAGTCTAAAACTGAAACTTTATCTGTTCCACCAGCGGCAGTAAGGGTCTCAACAAAAAGATCAAGACTCTTGTCTGTATTAGCAACGATCACTGGAAGTTTTGCTTTTTCTACGTATTGAGCTTTTGCCATTGTCACCAGGTCTTGAGCTAGAACACCAATCAATACTCCGTTTTGCTCAACAGTTGCAGAGATCGATAAATCTCTATAAATGTCCTGCTCAGAAGTTACCAGGATTTCAGCATCAGATAGACCTACACTCGATTGAACTGATCCTACATTGCTAAACTCTTTTGTGATGATAGCATTTTGAGAATTGGCCAGAAGCTTAATCTTCAGTTCGCCTTTGTATTCACGTTTCGAATTGTTCGTTAACGTCATTCTCAACTTATTCTTTGATCCTTTCAGTAACTGAGACTCAAGTGATAATCCAGCAAGAGACAGTGGGTATGCTACACGCACTGCTTTTTGGTCAGCTGCTTTTAGGACTCCACTTGATGCTTTATCAAAAAAGCGTCCTTCTACTGCATCTTGTGTTGCAAGTGGAGACACGACACTTAAAGATGATCTATAAACACTTCCCAGAGATGCCGTTACCGAACCTTGTGCTGCACCTTTAATCATAACTAAACTTCTAGCTGCGATTTCTGGCAATTTAACACTTGCTCCGTTTTCTAATTGAACCGAAACGTTTTTAGCTGATTTGAATCCATAGTTTCTTAAAACAACATTATGGTTTGTTGTTTCACCTGGCTGAAACACACCATCAAGCATCCCTACACCTTTGATCCCGCCATCAAGCATATCGCTTGATACGAATTCTAAGATTGCATTGTTATTATAGATCGCCGTTACTTCTGCCGTTCTTTTTTGACGGAAGATTTCTGTTTGAGCAGCAATGTTGCTTGTAAACACTTCGCTTTCTACGCGGTCAAAATTAGCACGTCTGATATCTTCGTATCTTTGATTGTAAGCAAAAAGCTCAGAGTCAGCGTAGCTCGATTTAAACTCGGCACTTGATCTACTAGGATTTGCATCCATTTTCTCAAAAGCAAGTCTGTAAGCATCTGCCTTAACTAGTGGATAGTCACGTGAGTAAGCTCTCGCATCACCATCGCGTCTTCCCTGATCATAATAAGCAGTGTAGTCGCGGTTTACGGCCATTTCATAAGAAGCTCTGTAGCTGCCATCGTAATTCTGACTATAATCTGCATCGATTCTTCTTTGGAATTCAAAACGAGAGTATTGTCTGTAGTTAAAGTTGTATCCGTCAGCAAAGGCCTTCGCCATAATTGCTTTGCTGTGGTTGATTCTTGGCTTGTAATTTGGACCGTTAAACTCTCCTGGGTAATCAGGAGTTCTTTTTTGGAAACTTCCAGCAAAAGCTCCATTCACATTAGACGTTGGAAGGTTTCCTGATTCAAGCTTCTTTGTTGTTTCACTCTCTCCGATATTTCTTCCGTCAACTTGCCCAGTAGAAACTGCACGGGCAAGACCTGCTTTTTTACCTTGATCAACACCAACAGCAGCAGCGTTACTAGCATCACCTCTTTTAATTCCGGCGATACGTCCTTCTCTTGAACCAGCACTCTTATTTCCGTTTATTGTTCCTTCGTTTGTTCCATCTCTCATTCCATCAATGCGCGCACGTGATGAACCATCACGATCCCCTTGCTCGGCCCCTCTTCTGTAAAAGCGGTCCTGCCCGTCTACTGTCCCTTGTTGTTGACCATCATAATTTCCGTCAACACTTCCACGCTCATAAGCTAGTCTTGCTGAAAGATCGCCACCATCCATCACTCCGTCACTTTGACCTGAGCGGCCACCTTCGTTATTAATTTTTCTAACGGCAACAATTAATTCTTCTCTGTACTCATTCGCACTTCTCACCGCCATTTGAAGTCTTTGACGAGCGTCTTCCGTTCTTCTTACTGCTTGATTGTAATCATTTCTGATTTGATCAATGCGAACGTTAATAGGAGCGCTTTCTAGCTTGATAGCTCCGGCCTGCTTTGATTTTTCTGCAATCTCTGCGTCCAGTCTTTGAATTTCTGCCTGAGTGGTAGCGATCGCCTGAGCGTTCACTTCCGGGCTTTGTTGTAAAACCGCAAGATTGGCGGCCAGTGCTTTTCTACCATTCGTAGAAGCTTCAATTTCTTTTTGGATAGCGTTTGCTTTTTCAATCAAAGCACGTTGTTGATTTTCTAAAATCTTTAGCTGATCACCAAGTTGGTTTTGTCCTTGTTCCGTGCGGACAAGTTCAACTTTCGCCTCTTCTGATCTTCTAACAAGATTACTTAATTCCTGATCGTCACTTAAACGAAAAGACTGGCTTCCGATATAACCGGGAATTTCTGCAGCAGCATTGGCCTCTAGCGCTCCAAAGGACACAGCGATTAACAGAAATAAGCGAGTGAATAAAAGCATAATAAAATCTCCCAAGACGACACCAAAATAATATGAGCAGTTTTTAAAGGGCCAAAAAGACACTACTCTAGTGTCTAATGGTCTCCAAAAACAGTCCGTTATTTTGGTGGAGTTATTATCACAGCTGCTCACTGCAATTGAATGGCCAATACTTTATAAAAATAGTTAATTATGAAATGAGTTTCATCATCACCTGTGTTTTAGAAAGTTATAAGGGAGATTATAACCGGCCTTTGGGCCTCACAGGTGAACATATGAATTAATTACAGGGCCTATTATAGAGAAGAGTACATGTCATAGCGGACCTGGCGGTAACCCTTGATATTCTCCAGCGCTTTAAGCTCTTTAAAAGACAATGGGGCCGCAAGAATACGAGACCTGATATCAGCGCTGATCTTCCTTTCTAGTTTATGCCAACTCGTCAGAACCGATCTTAAGAAACGGGCATGTCTCATGATTTTGAGCATCCATCTCGAAGGTGAGAAATCAAACTCAACCTTCTTTTCCCCTAGATCAAAACTCGGGCGGTTTAAGAAAGTCTTTTTGTAAGACGTCCCTAAATCTCCATAAGTTTTATCGTCAGAAAGGCGTCTCATCGGGCTGATCATCATGTGAGCGATATAAACTTCATCTTTAATGAAATACGTTTTTGCAATTGATCTAAGGGCCATGGCAAAAAGATTAGCTTCCATTCCAGAGTATAAAGTCACAAGCTTTTTTACGTCAGCAATGAACGAATCAATATGGGTACCACGATCAAAAATGATCATGTCATGCAGATATCTTGCGATGAATTCTTCAGGGATTTTAAACTCAGATGGAATGATTTTTACCAATTCTGCTTTTTTAGATTTAAAGAGTTCAACTAAAGAAGAACCGCTAAATAATGAACTGTCTTTTAATGAAGCTTCATAAAGATCAATCATAGGAACAGCAACAGCTGCCACTCTTAAGTCTTCACCAAGGGCCAGTCTTCTTCCTAAAGTAAAGGCCTTTAGGTTGTTGTTAAGCTCAGCTTTTTTCATGGTGCGAGCAAAGGCCTCTTCTAAGTCTTTTAGGTCAAATGGGATGAGACCCATTTGGAAGGCAGCTCCCAGAATAATCGCTGAAGCGTAAACACTCTTTCCTAAATGATTTTCCGAAACTTCTTTCATTGGCAGAAGTTTCACTCTTTCTTTTAATACGTTTTGCAGTTTTTCTGAAAGGGCCATCTCATTGATAGGATCGCGCTCAGTGCCTCTATCTAAAAGTAAAGTTAGAGGAATCTGGAATTTTTGATCTAAGATTGCCATCCCGTTTGCATTTAAAAAGCTTAAGTGATGTGAGCCATCTAAAAGATCCGGTGAAAGAAGTACATCGGCCCCACCCATTGGTGTAACCTGCGCGTGGGACTTCCCTTTTTTGTATAAAGCTAAATGGCTCGTTACGTTTCCGTTACGTTGAGCAAGACCTTTTTGATCGACGAATTTAAAATCAATGTCCGTGCGATTCCCCATGACTTTGGCAGCTTCAGCAAGAACACGTGAAATCGTCGTCACTCCAGATCCACCAACGCCGGTAATGACGGCACGGTAGTCAACACCTTTCGCGATTGAATCGAGAGTTTTCTTTTTATCGGGAAGTGGTAAATCCACTTTTAGATCAATATTGTTTCCATTAGTGTTTGAGCGGTATTTAGTTGGATGATAATCGGCAACTTCTACCAATTCAAAACTTGGGCACACTTTAATTTTTGTACAGTAACTATCGCTCACGCAAATTTGCGGATCAATCGTCACTTTCGTACCGTAAGCATCAAAAGTTTGTGAAAGCCCTGGACATCCCGTTAACTCAACACAAGCGCGACAGTCTTCACAGGCGTCAGTGTTAATTTGATAAAACTTCTGAACAGGAATCGTTTCATTCTTATTGAAGACTTTTCGCTCCTCTGCTTTTTTACGGCCATGGAAAGTTAGGGCACACTCTTTATTAGAAATAATAACTTTCGTGCCTTTCTTTAAAACCATCTCTCTCATCAGGTTCTGATAAAAGTATCTGTCACTCGGATTCACTTCAATCGCTTCCTGCACACCTAGAGCAGTTACGAGTTTTAACATATCCTGAGCTGGGCGTTTAAATCCTTCAACCGACTCACCTGTACGAGGACTCATCTGATGCCCTGTCATCGCCGTGTTGTCGTTATCAAGAAGAATATAAGTGATGTCGTGGTTCATCTGAACCGAGTTTGAAATGTCAGTAATCCCTGAATGGAAAAACGTTGAATCTCCCATCAAAACAACTGATGGATTCGTCGTAAATAAATCGAGTCCAGAACCTAATGCTCCCCCTTGCCCCATGGCCGAGAGGTTGTGCATTTCTTTGAATGGCTCAAGAAAAGATAATGAATAACAACCTACATCTCCATGGGAGATAAGATTGATGTTTTGTTTTTTTAAGTGTCCTCTCAAGTCTTTTAAAAGAGAAAGTGTTTCTCTATGTGGGCATCCCGGACAAAAAGTCGGAAGTCTTCTCGGCATCACTTCATTTAAAGTCACACCTGGGACAGATGGATGGCAGGCGCCCAGATTAAGTTTGTTAAATAAAAAAGAAATTTTGTCTAAAACCAGATCGTAGTTTAGTCCACCGTGAATCGGGAAACCTTCTGATCCATCAAAACTTTTTCCATAGATTTTGCACTGAAGATTATTTCTATTGATAACTTCTCGGAGTTCTGTCTCTAAGAAGCCTCTTTTTTCTTCAACAACAATAAGCGTTTCAAGATTTTTTAAATATGGAACTAATAAATCGTCAACTAACGGGTATGGTGCTCCCACTTTATAAAGTGAAAAACGATCAAGGGCCTCGTTGTCATCCAGGACTTGCTTTAGGATTTCAAAAACGGCACCACTCGTGATGAATCCGACTTTTGAATCCGTATTTCCGAATTTTTGATCTAATGATTTAGACTTTAAAACATCAAACACTTTTGGGAAACGATCTTTGATCATCGCCACATCAGCTTTAAATGAGTTCGGTGGAACCATAACGTTTTTTGAAAGATCAAAAGTCGCTGGATCAAGCTCGATTAACGTTGGATCAATTTTTACTTCTTCACCAATTTCAACTCGGCCACCACCTTCGGCCATAAAAGTTGTCAGGAGGACACCTTGATAAACTGAAGTTTCTTGTGAAATCTCCAATGCAACTTTAATCCAGTCCTTCAATTCCTGTGGAGTCGATGGATCTAGAAAAGGAATATGCAAATGCTTAAATAAATATCTTGAGTCAGCAGGGCTTGACGTCGAAATAGACCAAGGGTCATCACCGACAACAACAACCACTCCACCGGTTCCAGGATTTGAAAAATTTCCTACAGAAAGCGCATCGGCCGCCACATGAAGTCCCATAGACTTCATTGCAACTAAGGCATTTTTATGAGCTTGTTTTGCTCCCGAGGCCATGGCCGCAGCATTCGCTTCACTGTTGGCGATGACAACACGGATGCCTTTTTCTTTGAATTCATTTTTTCTTTCATACAAAATATTGAAATAATCCGCTAGCGGAGATCCGGGATATCCGGTGTATAAATGAAATCCGGCCTCCAGGGCACCTTGGATAATAATTTCGTTACCGTTGAGAATTTCAGTCGTCATTCTTTTTTATGCTCTCTCTAAATTTATTTTGAAATAAAGAGTCTCATAAAATTCATACTAAGCAAAATAACAGTGCGATGATTGCAGGTATTCCTTGAATAAAAAAGATTCTTTTATTAACCGAGTACCATCCGTATAAACTGGCGATGATGACACAGCTTAAAAAAAAGACTTTTAGCGAGGGAGCGATTTGTTCATTTGCAAAAACAGACCAGAATAGACCGGCCGCAAGAAAACCATTATATAATCCCTGGTTAGCTGCTAGAACTGCGCTCCTTCTTGCGAACTCAGCGTCATTTTTGAAGGTTTTCATGCCCAGTGGTTTGGTCCATTGGAACATTTCCAGATAAAGAAAAAATAGGTGCAAGACAGCAACTAAAACCACGAATCCATTTGACAGCATATTCATCGTATTTCCTCTTAAAATTTGTCTCTGGTTATTTGCTAAATACAAAATGCTAATGCTACTATTTTGAAACTTTTTTAATGAAATTACCAAGGAAAAACTCATGTTTAAAATGACAGCGATTTACAAAGTTCCATCTGACGTTAACGCATTTGCTGACTGGTATGCAGGGCATACAGAACTAGCGAAAAAAGTTCCTCTAACAAAAGAAATCAGAATTTCAAAAATTACTGGTGGTCCTCGTGGTGCAAGTGACCTTCACTTAATCACTGAACTTTTATTTGCCACAAAAGAAGATTTCAAAACGGCAATGGGTTCACCTGAAAATATGGCATGTGGAAAAGACGCTTTTTCAAACTACAAAGACATCGTATCTGTTCACTTTGCTGAAGAAGAAACAATTAAGGTTTAATGAGAATGGAAAACATTTTATTAGAGTACCCTTACAAAAATAATGAGCATATTGCTTTAGTCAGACTTAATCGTCCTAAAGTTTTGAACGCTCTTTCAACTGATCTGATGAATGAATTAGTTGATTGCATGTTAGAGCTTGATCAGAACCCAAATGTCCGCGTGATTATCTTAACTGGTAACGAGCGCGCCTTTGCTGCTGGTGCTGACATCGCTCAAATGGTGACAGCGTCTCCTATCGATCAAATCAATGATAACCGTTTCCGCACTTGGGAGATGTTAAGGCTGATCACAAAACCTATCATCGCGGCCGTTAATGGATTCGCGCTTGGTGGTGGATGTGAGCTGGCAATGTCATGCGATTTAATTATCGCAGGTGACGACGCTAAGTTTTCTCAACCAGAAATTAAAATCGGAACCATTCCTGGCGCCGGTGGAACTCAACGCCTGACTCGCGCGATTGGAAAATCAAAAGCGATGATGATGGTGCTGACTGGTGACATGATCGATGCCGAAACTGCATGTGACTGGGGATTAGTAGCGAAGGTTGTGCCTGCACCTACACTTCTTCAAGAAACATTTGAGCTTGCTAAGACAATTGCTGACAGAGCTCCTGTCGCTGTTCGCCTGGCAAAAGAAGCTGTTAACAAATCTTTTGAAATGACTCTAAAAGATGGAATGGATTTCGAACGTAGAAATTTCTATTTAACTTTCTCATCTCTTGATCAAAAAGAAGGAATGAAAGCTTTCATGGAAAAACGTTCTCCAAACTACCAAGGAAACTAACCATGTCTCAATTTAAGTTTATTAAATACGCTGAAGACAATAGAACGGTGACGATCACCATGAATCGTCCAGAGCTTTACAATGCGCTAAATGCAGAAGCGAAGATGGAAATTGTTCAGGCGATCCGCGAAGCTAACAAAAGCCCTACTATTCACTCGATTATTTTAACGGGCGAAGGAAAGGCCTTTTGTACAGGTCAGGATCTAAACGACAGAAGTGTTCAGGCCACTAATGGCACGATCGACTTAGGTCATACACTTCAAACAGAATGGAACCCATTAGTAACGGCCATTCGCGATTCCAAAAAAATCGTGATCGCTGCTGTTAACGGCGTTTGTGCTGGTGCCGGTGTTTCAGTGGCGATTTCTTGCGATCTGATCGTGAGTAAGCCTAATGTAAAATTTGTTGGGGCCTTCAGTAAACTAGGACTTGCTCCTGATGCTGGATCAACTTACATTTTTTCTCGTGCATTGGGATACCAAAAAACCATGGAATTTTTCTTAATGGGTGAAGCCCTGGTTTCAGAAGAACTTCATAAAGTTGGATTGATCAATGCTTTGAGTGACGATGCTCTTGCTAAAGCACAAGAGTATGCTCAAAACATCAATAAACTCTCACCTCTTTCAACAGAGATGATTAAGAAAAATATTAAGGCCTCGCTTGATTCGACTTATAACGAATCAATTGAGCGTGAAACGCACGTTCAACGTTTTTTAGGAAATAGTTCTGATTACAAAGAAGGACTAACGGCGTTTCTAGAGAAAAGACAACCGATTTTTACAGGTAATTAGATTTCAAATAAGGAGTAATTATGACAACTACAGCACGTTCGTACGCACCAGAAGAGCTAAAACTTTTCCAGGAAATCAAAGAAGGGAAAACTTTCGAAGCAACTGACGATATGCCAGCGTTTTACCGCAAGCATTTATTAAACCTTCTATGGATGCAAGGAGATTCAGAATACTCTGGAGCTCTTGGATATATGCCATACATTGAAAAAGCGCCGACTCTTCAAGAGAAAGTTATCGTTGCTCAAATGGTTAAAGATGAAATGAGACATGCTTCAGTTATTTACAGACTCCTTGAAGAACTTGGACAAAACACAACTGAACATATTGCTAAAACTGATCTTGGATACAAATTAGAAGAAGACCAAATCAACATTGGCTTCAAGAGATTAAAAGATGACTACCGTGTAAACATTTTTTACTACGACATCAAAAACTGGACGGACTATATCCTATTCAATTTTTTAATGGATAGAGCTGCTGGCCACCAACTTCAGGACACTTTCAACTCAAGCTATATGCCATGGAAGAAAGCGATCGAAGGAATTTACAAAGAAGAAGTTATGCACTTAGCTCACGGAGATAAATGGGTTCGCCTTCTTTCAAAAGATCCTGAACAAAAGAAATTTCTTCAAGAGCGCTTAAACCTATGGTGGCCAAGAGTTATGAACATCTTCGGTTCAACTCAAGGAGCTTCAAACGATCTATACGTTAACCTTGGTTTAAAACAAAGAACGAACGGAGAAATCCGCGCGGTATTCGTTAAAGAAATCGAAGAAATGTGTGCTGAAGCTGGGTTAACAATCCCTGAGTACAGAGAAGAAGATCAACCAGTAAGAGAAAAGAAACACTAAGATGGAAATTAAAAACGTCGTCGTTATTGGAACAGGAACGATGGGGCAAGGAATTGCCCAATGGTTCCTGCAGCAGTCGCTTATCGTAGAGATGGTTGACAATAATTTTGAATTTGCTCAAGCAGGGCAATCAAGAATTTTTGATCAACTGGATACGCTGGTGACGAAAGGCAAACTACAAGCTTCCGATGTAGCCAACTTTAAGCCTCGCCTAAAAGTTAAAAAACTTGAGGAGATTAACCCACAAGCAGATTTAATTGTTGAGGCCATTTATGAAGATAAAGAAGCTAAAAAGGAGCTCTTCAAAAAGCTTGATGAAATGATGAAGGCCGATGCCATTATCGCTTCCAATACGTCGTCTTTTCCCATTACAGAACTTGGTAAAGACTTAACTGAAGCCCGTCAGAAGCGCTTCTTAGGTCTGCACTTTTTTAATCCGGCAACAATTATGAAATTAGTTGAAGTGATCAATGGACTGGAAACAGACCGAAAGATTTCGACAAACCTAATTACATGGTTCAACCAAAAAGGAAAAGTGGCCTGTGAGTGCAACGATGCTCCAGGTTTTATCGTCAACCGCGTGGCCCGCAATTTTTATGGCGAGTCCCTGCGCGCTGTTGAAAGTTATGATTTAAATAAAATAAAAGAAGTGGATCAAGTCATGCGTGAAGTGGGTGGATTTAAGATGGGGCCATTTGAACTGATGGACCTAATCGGAATCGACGTTAATTTCAGTGTGACTGAATCTGTCTATAAAGCTTTTTTTGATGAACCACGCTTTAAACCTCACCGTCTGCAAAAAGAGATGGTTGATGGAAAAAGGTATGGCAGAAAAACTAAAAAAGGATTTTATAGCTATGAATAATGAATCAAAAACTTTAGTCATCATCGATGAAGTTCATCCAATGTATGAGACCATCAAAGCTCAATTCGAAACCCGTAACGCTAAAGACGCTATGGCAAGCTTTGATGTTTACGACTTAGTCGTCGACTTAACAATTTTAAAGACAAAAAATAAAATTACTTTTTTAAAAGAGCTGGCAAGAACAACTAAAGCTGAAATCATCAGCGACCTGACACTTTGTTGGGGGGAAATGGTTTTAAAAGAAACACCAAAAGTCACTGGTGCAGTCTCTCTATTATTTTACTCACCCACTAATAACGTTGAGTACTATGCAGGGACAGAGAAAGCTCAGACTCAAATTGAAGGCTTTCTAAAACAACTTGGTAAAACAGGAGTCAAGCATCAGGATTTAAAACTTGGGTTCCATTATCCAAGAGTGATCTCGATGATCGTCAACGAAGCTTACTTTGCACTAGGCGATAACCTGGCCACACCTGAGTCTATCGATCTTGCAATGAAGTTTGGAGTGAACTATCCATTAGGCCCGATTGAATGGGGCCAAAAAATTGGTTTAAAACACATTATCAATCTTCTTTCTGAGTACTCAGAAATTACAGAAGATCCACGTTACAGAGTATCAACAGCATTAAAAATGACAGGAAAATACATATGAAAAGAACATTTATCGTTCACGCAAAAAGAACGGCCATCGGAAAACTTAACGGAAAACTTTCAACAGTCAGAGTTGACGATCTTTTGGCACACGTTTTCACAGATATTAAAAACACTATCAACTTCGATCCAACATTAATTGATGATGTCATCGTTGGTTGTGCTAACCAGGCCGGCGAAGACAACAGAAACGTTGC
>JBEIPV010000107.1:0-9898 GCA_040376855.1 Bacteriovorax sp. | reverse complement strand
TCCAAGAACAGCAGGAGCTCTTCCTAGAGTTTTGATAGCAACATCAGAGTTAACAATTTTTCCCTGGAATTCAACTTCACCTTCACCGATTAAAGCAAGAGCAATGTGAGATAGGGGAGCAAGGTCACCACTGGCACCAACAGATCCTTTTTCAGGAACAACTGGTGTGATGTCGTTATTTAAAAAATCTAATAATAATTCAACAGTGCTTGGCTCTACACCAGAAAATCCTGAAGTTAAGCAGTTTGCACGAAGAAGCATGATCGCTCTTGTAATCTCGCGAGAGAAAGGTTTACCCACACCAGTACAGTGAGAGCGAATTAAATTCACCTGAAGGGTTGCCAAGTCTTTTTCAGCAATGTGCATGCTTGAAAGCGCTCCGAAACCAGTGTTGATTCCGTAAACCGGTGCACCTTTTTTTACGATGTCGAAAACGAAGGCACGAGAAGCTTTCATTTTTGTCATAGCAGATGGATCGATAGTTAATTTAATATTTCCGCCCTTTGAATGAGCGACTTGGTGGACTTGATCAATAGTTAAAGACTGGCCGTTTAGACTGATATTCATATGTTCTCACAAGGGTTAAAAATACCCTGATCCTACAATGAAAAATGTGGATTTGTAATGATGTTTTGCTTCAATAACATGAGATAGGGAATTAGGCGGCCATAGGGACGGGCTTTTCCGGAGGATATTTCTTAATTAGCTGCAAAACGACCATTAGGGCCTTGGTATTATTGTAGAATTTGCACCATGACAATAAGGTCTGTTTTTTATAATCACAATGAAGAATCGTTGGGTTTAACTCAATGGCCTCTGTCAGACTTTCAAGCTTATTAGACTTTATAAATAAAACAATTTGTTCCATTTCTTTTGGGGGCTGAGTTGTAGAAGCTTTACCAACTGAGACTCGTTTCGATGTTTTAAAAAATAAGTAGATCGGAATGGTGAAGATCAGTTTGGTCATAAAGAGTGAAAGACAACCAATAAATATGAACACCCAGAAATCTATTGGTCCAAGTCCTATCACAAAGGGTAAAGAGAAAGATGATAGGCGATTAATTCCATGTTTAATTTTCTCACTGATTATGTGTTTATTGAAACTCATTACAAATAGTGTAAATCGTAAAAGTGTCTAAACCAAACGCATTGATAAGTTGTCGAAAATGTTCAAGGGAGTGACAATTTATTAATCAAAAAATTGCCACAAAAATAAGGCGAATTATCTTAGAGATTCTACTTTGGCCGCGTAGTTGTCTTTGCTTGTCTTAAAAATATAAGAGCCCGCGACAAGATTGTCAGCACCCGCAGCTATTAATGCTTTTGAGTTTTGATCAGTGACACCACCATCAACTTGAATTTGAAAATGCGCTTTAAGATTTTCACGTCTCTCTTTTAAGTCTTTAATTTTCTCAAAAGCAGAAGGCATGAATGACTGTCCACCAAAACCAGGTTCAACAGACATGACTAAGACGAGATCAATAGCTCTTAAAATATCATCTGTAAGAGCGCTCACTGGAGTATTAGGCTTAATTGAAATACCAACGCTAGGGTAATAAGCTTTTAACTTCTTAATTAATCCTAGTGAGTCTGGAGTTGCTTCAACGTGAAAAGTAAAATTGTGAAGGCCGCTATTTTTTAGTGTTTCACCGTGAAATTCAGGGTTCGTCACCATGAAGTGAGCATCACATTTATGAGGAGCTTTTTTGGTAATGAGTTCAATAATTGGGTGGCCAAAAGTGAGATTGGGAACGAAGTGTCCGTCCATGATATCCAAGTGGAACCACATATCTTTTACACCAGTAAACGCATTAAGTTCTGGTTCGATATTTAAAAAGTCACAAGCAAGAAGACTAGGCGAAATAATTGTCATAAAAATTTACGGATTAAGAATAATCTCTCCGCCCTTATTTTTCAGGCCATTAAGTAGTTCAGTATCATTGCAAACTTTTTTGCCTTCAAGTTGAATTGTTGTCAGACGAATTGTAGCGTCTTTTAATCCAACGGCCAGGTGTCCATGATCAATTGAAGTTTCTCCAGGAGCAAGGTTGCGCTGAAGTTTTTCAATCTTAAAAACCTTTAAGCGTTGCCCGTTTAAGAAACAGTAAGTTCCAGGCCACGGATCAAGCGCTCTGATTTGATTGTATAGTTTTTTATAGTCAGATTCTTTGAAGTTTAAAAACCCATCTTCTTTTTTAAGAGTTGGAGCAAAACTTACTCCCTTTGGATCTTGTGGCGTGTAGACTAATTTATCGCTTAGAATTTTTTCAATTAAAGCTTTTGTACTAACTGCTGCCTGATCTTTAAGTCTATTGTAGAGACTCTCTCCATTTTCATCAGGAGCGATATTAATCTCATCAAAATGTACCAGGTCTCCGGCATCCATTTCTTTAACCATCTTTTGAATTGAAACACCTGTAGAAGTGTCGCCATTTAAAAGAGCGTATTGAATCGGAGCGGCCCCTCTGTATTTGGGAAGGATAGAAGTGTGAATGTTAAAACATCCAAGCTTCGGCATATTTAAAACTCTTGAACCTAAAAATTGAGCGAAGGCCAAAACGAGAATGAAATCTATATCTAGTTTTTCTAGAGCTTCTAAAACTTCCGGTTCACGGTTGATGTTTTCAACCTGAAACAATTTAATGTTATTGGCCTTAGCAAATTCAGCAACAGGAGGAGATTTTAATTCCTGACCTCTTCCGGCCGGTCTGTCCGGCATTGTGATTACACCGACTAAATTAATAGCAGGGTTGTTGAAGAGTTCAACCAGGGTTGGAACTGAAAAATCCGGGGTTCCACAATAAACAACATTAAGTTTTTTAGTCATTATTTTTTCTTAGCTTTTTTCAGGAACTTTTTTTCGATCAATTGCTTTTTTAAGAAGCTTAATCTTTCAAGAAAAACAATTCCATCAAGATGGTCATTTTCGTGTTGAAGGCAAACAGATAGAAGCTCATCAGCATCAAGGCTGTGGTGTTTACCAAACATATCCTGGTACTCAACAGTCACAAACTCAGCGCGCTTCACATCTTCATAAACACCAGGAACACTCAGGCATCCTTCTTCATGGATGATCTCACCAGTTTTATTTTTAAAAACAGGATTGATAATTACGATAGGTTGCATATCTGAATAACGGTATTCTGAAGTCCCGTCTGGAAGTGTAACTTTCTCTCTTTCAAACCAAATATCCATAACGAAGAGACGGATGCTGTGACCTACTTGAGGAGCAGCAAGACCAATTCCAGGAGCGTGATACATTGTAAACAACATATCTTTGATTAAAGCTCGAAGTTCGTCATTGAATTCAGTGACAGGAGCAGCAACCTTTTTTAAAACAGGTGCTGGGTATACAGAAATTGGAAGCTTAGTTCCAACCAGTTCATAATTATCTAAAAAGTTTTCTTTCATACTCAATTCATATCACAAATCAGCGTAATTTGCGATGGTAAATAAAGTAGAAGACCAGGTACAAAACAAAGACAGAAGGTACACCAAAAGTGGCGGCTATCGCAGGGATTTTACTGGTTTGCCCTAGTGTCATGAAGTAAGAATAGATAAACCAATAGATGAATGTGAAGCTTAAAACAAAAGCAATATTCGACCCAAATGAGCTGTTTCTGCGATTGGGATTAAAGAGTGCAACTGAGGCCAGGATGGCAAGTATTAAGCAAGTGAATGCCGATGAGAACTTATCGAGGAAGGTTACAAAATACTCACTATCGTTAATACCGTTAGTTCTTAAAACTAAAATATAATCGTAAAGTCTCCAGATATTTAGTGTCGAGATATCGGCATTAATCTTTTTAAAATCTGAAATAGTTTCTTTCAGAGTAAAAACTTTGTTACGAAAATAGCTAGGCTCAGGAAAAGTTTTATTTTCCAGATTCGTAACGTGCAACCCTTTATTTAACATCCATTGATTGCCTTCAACAAACTTCGCTGAATTGGCCGTAACCTGTTCTGAAAATTTGAAATTTTTATCATAATAATAAAGGTTCAAATCAAAGATGGTGTTGTTGTTGGCATCAAATGAACTGTATGAAAAAAAGTAATCCTGACCTTTAAACCAGATTTTTCCAGACTTCAGTGCATTGATAGAAACTGAGCTGGTTTTTGCTTTATTGGCAATTGCCGGGTGTGTATCAGAAAGTAGCGACTGCTGATGTTTCGTGAAAGGAACCAAGTAGCCGTTGATAAAAAATAAGATCAATCCAATCATCGCACCGATCATTCCGATTGATAAAACAAATTGTCTTCTGGAAAATCCGCTGGCAAAGATGGCCGTCAGTTCATTTCTGCTTTTTAGTTTGTTGATAGAAAAAAGCGAAGCCACTAAACACGATACGGGAAAAATACGAATTAAAAATGTAGGCAATTCTAAAACCAGATCCAGCATGATGGATTTAAGTTCATTTGTCGCCTTAAGGAGTCCGGTTAAAATATGACCAAGTGAGAGCACCATCACTAAAATGAAGACTGCACCTAAGAAGAATGTAAGCCACTCTTTAAGAATAAGTTTTCGTATTGTGAACATATGACCTTATAAAAAAGACAAAAGTTGATAGAACGGGGCGAGCAACAAACGTATTGAATAGAAATTTCTGTTTTGGTCTTTCTTCAAGATAATCAACCAGAGCAGGTGAGTGAGCATAATAAAAATCGATAAAATCTAAACCTAAGTTGTATTTGGCAATCTTAAGTTTAAAGTGGCGAAGGGTTTCTGTTTTTTGATCTTCAAAACCAAAACACATCGTGGCCACATAACAGCGTTTCGCGCTGATTTGGATTTTATGATAAGCGGCCTCGAATGCTTTTAGATTATGGGCCTGTTTTTTATTGTTAAATTTACGAATGATCTGAGCATTTACGTGCTGGTATTTAAAACCAATTGAAAATTTCATAAACTGCTCAAGGCATCTAAAACAGTCTCTTTGGAGGTTTGGACTTCTGTCATAGGCCTTGGCAAGATCCCAGTAAGCGTGGCTGATTAAAAGAAGCTCAGTCATATCTTTTTCGGAATCAAATAATGAAGGGGAAAGACGATCTTCTGTTGTATCAAAATATAAGGCCAAAATTCCCAGGTATTTATTGTAAGAATCTACCGCCAAGGCCATGCGATCTTCTTTCACAAATACTTGCGCCCTTTTTAAATGAGCAAGACGAGTGCGATAAAGTTCAACAACTTGTTCGCGCTTTTTATCATTTAAATCTTTAGTTTCTTTTTTCTTTGCCAATGAAAACCTTTTTTTAAGTTAGAATCTCAGTGAGACACCAAATGATGTTTCTTTTATTTTAGACTCATTTCTATTAATAGCTAGATCGGCATCTTGTTTTGTATTTTTCATGGCAAATTCGAAGGCCAGTCTTGGTTGGATCCAGGCCAGACCAAAACCATTACCTTTTTCCTGGCGGCCTTTATCGTTAAAAGCACCAAAGCGTAGGTAGAAGTCATTTAAAACTCTGACCTGAAGACCGCCACGGTAAAGTAGCGTGTCAGAGATTTCATCAGAAGTGTAGTCTCCACCAAAGTCTAGAGCGACCGTGATGTAGTCTACGAAAACGCGCTGAACACCTAAGATGGCCTTAGTCTCATCGCCTTTTGAATTGAATGCATCGTAAGCAACAATTCCCAGAGACGTTTGAGCATCAATGGCGTGAGTCACACCAAAAACAGTTTGGTAATAGTCCGATTCAGTTTTGCTGGTTAGATTTTCATCTTTTGTTTTTCTCACACTCACACCAAAAGCAGATTGCTTATTTAGTGGGGAAGAAGCACTTAATCCCCAGCGAGAGCGCTTCATATTGCCTTCTTCCTGTTGGACGTAACTTAAAGATCCACTTAGGCTCGGGTTACCATCAGCTAGCACGACACCTGTATTTTTTGGCTTTTGAACAATGTTGCCGTCTTTGTCTTTTATTTGCATCATGTCTCTTTGAACATAAACATCACCTTGTTCAAAAAACGCTAAACTCGCTGGGTTTAAAAAGGCGGATTCTTCCATATAAATACCCGCAACTCCGGTTCCTGCGATAGACTTGGCGTGAGTTGTCTCAAATTCATGCATCTTTGCGATTGCTAGATTAGACGTGAGTAATGTTGCTATAAAAAAAGATTTTTTGATTTGATTGCGAATGTTAATAATTCCTTTTAAAATTAATAATGCTTTAAAAGGAAATTATAATGAAAGTTAGACGCGCCGTCATCCCTGTTGCTGGAAAAGGGACAAGATTTTTACCAGCTACGAAACAAGTACCAAAAGAAATGATTCCGATCATCAATCTTCCAATGATTCACTATGTGGTTGAGGAAGCAATTTTGTCGGGTATTGAACAGATTATTTTTATCACATCATCAGGTAAAAATGCGATCGAAGATTACTTTGATAGAAACTTTGAACTTGAAGACTTTTTAATTAAAAGTGGAAAAGTTAAAGAACTAGAACTGATTCAACAGATTGGTAAAATGGTTGAAGTGACTTCTATCCGTCAAAAAGAACAACTTGGTTTAGGCCACGCTGTTTTATGTGCAAAAGATGTTGTAGGTAATGAACCATTCGCAGTTATTTTAGGAGATGAAATTGTTCGCGGTCCAAATCCGGTAACTAAACAATTGATTGAAGTTTCTCATAAAAACAATGATTCAAATGTTATTGGGGTTATGGAGATCGATCCACTTGAAACATATAAGTACGGTATTGTTAAAGGTGATTATATTGATAATCACAAAAAAACGATGAGAATGCATACGATGGTTGAAAAGCCTCGTCCGGCAGATGCTCCGTCAAATTTAGCAACTCCTGGGCGCTATGTTTTCCGTCCAGAGATCTTTGATGCACTTAAAGTCATCCCAAAAGGTGTAGGTGGAGAATATCAACTGACTGATGCGATCAATCTTTTGGCAAAAGAAAGTGAAGTTTATGCACATATTTTTGAAGGAGAGCGCTTTGATACTGGTAGTATTGAAGGGTATTTAAATGCCACGATCGAATTCGCTTTGATGAACAAAGACTCTGAACCGATGATGAGACGTTTGATCAAAGAAAAAATGGAAAAGTATAAAATTAAATAGGTAGTGATTATGAAAATGTTTTCGAAGCTTCTAGTTGTCTTCATGGTTTCTTTTTCAGTTCATGCTTCTGTGCCGACAGAAGAAGGTCTTTTAAGAAACTTAAACAATGCAGATTTGCCGGGACAATATGTGACGGTGAAAACGATGGTTCAATCGTTAACCGAAGCGGATAAAACAGACTACGTTAAATTTCAAATCTCTATTGATGGGCCAAATAATATAAGCCTGTTGCAAACGACTTATTCAAACGGGCAGATGCTTAATTCACAAATTAAAGGCGTGAAGTATATCCCGGATTTGCTTTCTCAAATCAAAAGAGAAAAGGCACCAGAAAAAAGTTTATTTTATAGTGTCCTGATGATGCTTACGACAAACCGCTCTCAAGGAATGGAAGCTTTTCTTGAAAAAAATGGTGTCGCTGTTGTTAAAAATAGAAATATTTTAAACGAAGATAAAATAAAACTTCTTCGTGCTTACAGGTCTCACCTTGTTAACAACAAAGGAAAAGGGGATGCTGGATCACCATTAAATCCAGAAGATCCAAAAAATAAAGAGAAGGTTTTAGAGCTGTTTAGATCTAATACTTTTAAGAGAGCTAAAAACATTGAACTTGTTAAAAAAGACAACGAGTTCATGTGGAAAGTTGACTGGAAATCTGCTCAAGGGTTTTTCTCAAACGAAGAAAGACAATTCAGAGCGGTTGATTACAGCACGGCCGATTCACAAATTAAAATTGAAGCTAACAGTTATTTATTATTTAACGGAACAAATGAACTTCCTAAGTTCATGAACGTAAAAGATAGCACTGGTCAGCTGTACAAAATTCAAACCCTTGGTCTGGATGTTAAACGAACAGACAAGCGTCTTGCTGAAAGTTACGAAGAGCTTAAAAAAGCTCCAGGACAATCTGATGCTGGCTTTTCGTTCTTATACTAAAGAATGGAACAAAACTTTTTTCTCGTAGCAGTTAATACTCCCTTCAATTCATCGATGCTCACTTATAGTGCAAGTAGCGAGATGGCCGGGAAGATTCAAAAAGGCTCGCTGGTCAAAGTCCCTTTGGGGAAAAATAGACTAGCGGACGGCTGTGTATGGCAAAAAAGCAGCGGTGAAAACCTAGACTTAAAAAAAATTAAAGATATTCATTCTACTAATGAAGAGCTGTTTCTTTCAAAAGAAGAGTGTGACTTATTCCAATGGATGGCGAACTACTATCACTATCCATTAGGACAGCTGATTTTTGATGTTTTACCTACATTTTTAAAACGTCCAAGAAAACTGAATTTTGATCAAGGCCAGGGTGTTGTAAGCCCTTTTGTTTTAAATGAAGATCAAAAACATGTGGTTGATCAAATTACGGAAGCTGGATTTGATAAATTTACTAAGTCACTTGTTCACGGAGTAACAGGCGCCGGAAAAACGATTATCTATCTTGAGCTGATTAAAAAAATCATTAAAGAGCAGAAGTCGGTTCTATTTTTACTTCCCGAGATCAATCTAACACCGCAGTTTTTAAAAACATTTCAAACCTATTTAGATATTCCTATTTATTCGTATAACAGTGCCATTAGCAACTCGGATAAATTTGGATTATGGAAACTTCTACAGGAAGATTCTAGTCCTAAACTTGTTTTGGGAGTCAGAAGTAGTATTTTTCTTCCCATCAAGAATTTAGGGCTGGTTATTGTGGATGAAGAGCATGATCAATCTTTTAAACAGGATGATCGTTGCACTTATAATGCCCGTGATATTGCTATTAAAAGAGCTTCGTTGTTAAAGATACCAGTCATCCTTGGATCTGCTACACCAATGGTTGAAACTTATAAGGCCTTCGTTGGAACGACTCATTATTTCCCATTACAAAAAAGAGCTCAAGAGGCCAGACTTCCAGACGTTGAGTTAGTTGATATGCGTGGAAGAGCAAGAGTCGAATCCGAAAGAGACTTATGGCCATATAGCAGTGAAAGCATTTTTAAAATTAAAAAGGCCCTAGAGATTGGCGAACAGGTTTTGGTTTTTATCAACCGCCTTGGGTACGCCAGCTATTTACAATGTAATTCTTGCGGACATCAATTCTCTTGTCCTAATTGCAGTACAAACTTAAAGTTTTTCAAAAAAAGAAGTGAACTGGTCTGTCAGACATGTGAATTCAAAATGCCTCAACCTGAAATGTGTCCTGAGTGTATGAACATTCAGTTAACTCCTAAAGGATTTGGGACGGAAAGGGCACATGATACACTTCAGGCCTTATTCCCTGATAAAGTGGTCGAGCGTTTTGACCGCGATGAAATTAAAACTTTCAATAAACTTGAAGAGACTCTTAATCAGTTTCACGAAAAAAAAATTGATATCCTGGTTGGCACGCAAATGCTTTCTAAAGGTCACAATTTTGAAAACGTAAACCTAGTTATTATTTTAGGAATTGATTCACAACTAAACTTTCCAGACTTCAGGTCTAACGAAAGAGTCTATCAAACTCTAACTCAGGTAAGTGGGCGAGCTGGGCGTTTTGGAAAAAAAGCAGCGGTTTTAGTGCATACACTTGCACCCGAAAATAAAATTTTCTCTTATTTAAAAAATCATTCATTTGATGACTTCTATAAAGATGAAATCCCTTTAAGAGAAATGTGTTCATCTCCGCCGGTGAAAAAAATTATCCTTATATACTTTAATGGTAAAGACCAGGGACAGGTTATAAAGGAGAGCAGCGAGCAGGCCCAACGTTTGCGAGACACAGCTGATGCTCATTTTACTAAGGTAGACATCTTAGGGCCTCGCCCATCTATGATAGAAAAGAAAGTGAACAAGTTTACTTGGTCTTTAATG
>JBEIPV010000023.1:0-31230 GCA_040376855.1 Bacteriovorax sp. | reverse complement strand
GTTTCCATAATGCGGAAATTTTTGGCCTCCCAGTTAGTACGAATATAAAAGTGATCAACTACATCAATAACAGAGTATTCAACATTCTTTTGTCTCTTAGCAATTAATTTGAATTTTGCATCTGGTTTATCAGCTGGGATGTAGTGCACTTCTGACGACAAAGTGCTGTCACTTGAAATAAAAATGTGTTTGCGCGCCTGAGTTTTATAGACCATGGCCTCAAATTTTTCATCTTTTTCATTATAAACTAATTTATGTTTTCCTGTTTCAAGATCAAACTTGTAAATCTTATCTGCTCTTAAAGTCTTTGGGTCATGTTTAGCATAGAAAAGAATTTTTCCTGTCTCTGCCCATGTGAAATTGCTGGTTACATTCTCAATTTTTTGATCAAGTACCAATCCCGTATTCATATCTTTAAAGAAGATAGTAAAAACTCGATCCCCTTTTGTATCAACTGCGTAAGCAAAGAGTTGCTCATTCGGATGAAATCTAGGAAAACTCACTCTGATGAAGTCTTTACCTGCTGCCATCTGATTAACGTTTAAAAGAATCTGTTCAAATGCACCTTTAACATCTTTCCTTCTGCAATAAATGCTGTACTCATCACCTTTTTGTGTGCGTGAGTAATAAAGATACCCACCGTCTTTATAAGGAACTGTTTCGTCTTCTTCCTTAATTCTTCCTTTCATTTCCTCATAAAGCTTAGCTTGAAGATCTTTCGTGTCACTCATCACTGCTTCGGTATAAGCATTCTCGGCCTTCAAGTGATCAATCACTTTAGGATTTTTTTTATCTTTCATCCAAAAATAATTATCGATACGAGTATCGCCATGCTTTTTAAGTTTAGTAGGAATTTTTTCTGCAATAGGTGCTTGAATGTCTGCTGCCATAAGATTAAACGCCATAAATGTTAGTAGAAGAAATGTCGATTTGATCATTTTCCATCCGTTGATTAAGAGGTAATAATCAATTCTGCTACTAATAATTAGAAATTCAAGAAAAAAACTAAAAGCTTAAATTTTGCCAGTATGTTTGTGGATTTTGATTCTCATCTTCATCAAGCCTTTGGAATAAGCGATCTTGAAGACTTTGAGGAAGCTGTGAATTCTCAATAATGGAGAGAGCTTCTTCCTTTCTTCCCTGCATTTCTAAGGCCTTCACCATATAAAAATAACCACTAGGTGAAGACGGGAATTGCTCTATAAAAGATTCGGCATTTTCAATGACGCTATCATAATCATTTTTGGCCATCATTCTCATAAAAGGTATTTCAATAACATCTTCATTTATTAATTGATCCGTACTGCTAGCGAGTGAGTTCTCTAAGCTGTCAATATTTTCTAATAATTGCGCCTCACGTGTTTCTATTTCTTGAATTTGATTATTCAACTGAGCAAGATCCGGAGAATTAATGTCATATGAACTGATCTGTGACTCAATAGTTTCGCGCTCGCGTGCTAAACCTTCCAACTGAACTTCAACATTTTGAATCTCTCCATTAGTATTGCCAATTAAGGCCGATTCACGACGTGCAATTTTATCGCTGCTGATATTAAACTGGGCCATACTCTCTAAAAGAGATTCAACTTCACTTTCATCAATCGCCTGATTAAATTTTCCTTCTTTTACCAGCATTGAAATGAGTTTTGCTTTGTAGGCACCATAACTATCAGGCTCACGAGAAATGATTTCATCTGCAATAGCGATATTATTTTCGATTGTCTTGAGATCAAAATTTTTAGGTCTTCTCATTTGTCCATCAAGTTTTAGAGCAAGATCTGTCGTGTCAAGATTATCAATATTTTCTGCACTTGTTCCAGAAGCAGCAGGTGCCGTCGTTGGTGTCGAAGGGGAATCAGTAACAGGAGCAAGAACTGTCAAAGCAGAAGGCCGTAGCCTCGTTGTAAGTTGTGCCCAAGATTTAGGAGTTCTTTTCGTCTCACTCATTGAGAGAATTTTTAAGCGAAGAGCACTGTTTTCTTTCTTCTGATTAAAATAAAACCTGGTAAGCAAAACTAAGATAACTGCCAGTAAGGCAACAATGACAAACATGATTCTTCTATTAATTTGAATTGAATTTCGAATGCTTGCCATACTCACCCCGCTTTCACTGTCAAATAAGTCATCATAACACTATGGCATTTTTTACATGGTGGCCATGAGACTCTAATAACTGACCAAAATGGTGCCATAATAACCCCAATCATATCCATTTTTTTGGCACTGCTCCTGCACAAGTAGCGGCATCAAATGTTTTTTGAAAGGGAGCTATAAATATGAACTTAAAATCATTAATTTCTTCTTCTGCAGTTTTTACAGTCATTATGATGATCTCTATTTTCAACGTCGCAAAAGCAGCTGAAAAAACGGTCGCAACAGTATCAAGTGATGAAAGTGCAGTTATCTATAAGTTAATTGTTGAATCAAAAGACGGTCGTGGGATTGATCATTTTTATAAAGATGTTTATGAAAATGGAAAACAAAGATCACAACGAATTGAACTTGATCCACAAGTCCTGATGAGAACAGGAATGATTTTAGAGCAAAGAGAAAAATACGTTATTATGAAATTAAAAAGTAATAACTTTGATACTGAACAAGGTGGAATTGTTGTTGTGGATACACTGTACAGTGGTGTTAGTGGTGAGAGAAAATCTTATGAAGTTCAATTGGCGCAGGACAAATCAGGATGGGCGTTATTTAAGCAAGGAAAAACAATTAAAGAAATTCAAATTAAAGCCAACCGCGTAATGGTTCTTGGTACTGTAGGGATTAAAAACCTAGTTATGAAATAATTTTTGGGGTAAACTATCCCCCATGTTATTAAATAGAATTATCGCCATTTTCAAAAATTACAAACAGTATGAAGTCGACGAAAATAAAAAAACCTCGCTCGACATCATACTGGTAGCCGTTAACCCTGAAGCTTCCCTAGAAGCTCGCATTGAATGGGTTCAGAAATTAGTCAGATGGATTAGATCTACCGACCTCTTCGAAACAGACCCCGAAAAAATTCCAGCTACAAAAATGAAATACCTCTTTATGGTTTTGGATAGAAATCTAGAAACCAAAAAGAAGGTGCAATCTCTTTTATCAAACACTCTTCAAGAGCTGACTTGTATCGAATTTTTCTGTGAAGTTGGACTTCCCTCACAAATTGGATTGATTGGGGAATTACTTGATAAATTAACCAGTAAAGTTTTACCCAAAAAACCTATTGGCCACCAATTAAGTGAATTGATGACAACTCTCTTTCCTGATGAAGCTGACGTTTTATGGTTAAAGTCACTCGACGAAGCCACTCTTAATAAACTAACTGAACTCTTTGGTGATCAGGATGATTATCCTCATTTAAAGAGCGATATGGAAGACTCGCTGATTTATTTGATCTCTCAGATCGTAGCGATTGGGCTCGGTCCGGGGATTAGAAAACGTATCCCGCATAAAAAAATGAAGTCACTTCCTTTTTTCTACTTATCGGGAAAACTTAATCTTTATTTAAAAACGAAAAATGATCCGGCCCAAACAGAGCTTGCTAAAAAATTAATGGAAGAGCTCATTGAGCTTCTGCATGAAACAGAAGAAGCGATTGTGGAAGTTTATCATCACTTAGACCGCTTTGGAGTAAGTACACATCTCGTATTTCAATTAGAAAGAATGAAGCTCTTCTTAAAAAGAACGTACGCCCTACTTGAGATTGTGAACTCTGGTCATTTAACAAAAACTAAAATCTCTCACTTTGTCGCTGAATTGGTTGAGCAAAATCTCTCTCAAAGACATGCGATGGGAATTTTCTCAAACAATGCGACCTTGCTCGCTCAAAAAATTGTTGAGAACAACTCTCAAACGGGAGAGCATTATATTGCGAAAGATCGCACCGAGTACTGGCACATGGTTAGTAGTGCCATGGGTGGTGGTGTTCTGACGGCCTTGACTGTTTATATGAAAAACTTTTTAGGCACACTTTCATTAAATCAATTTTTCTATGGTGCTTTTTCAACTTTAAACTATGCGGGAAGTTTTCTTCTCATCCAATTTGGTGGATACACTCTGGCCACCAAACAGCCAGCGGCCACGGCCTCTGCTCTTGCTCAAAAGCTTGAGATCTCGGAAAACCGTGAAGGGATTGAAGCTTTAACAGATGAAATTGTTTTACTAACTAGAACTCAGATTGCAGCGGTATTTGGAAACTTAATGGCCGTTATTCCTGCAGTCTTGGTTGTGAATATTACTTATTTTTACTTGCGCGGACACTGGATTTTTACGGAAGAAGCCTCTCACTATACTATGCACACGACAGACATCTTAGGTCCAAGTGTCATCTACGCTATTTTTACAGGATTCTTATTGTGGCTATCAAGTGTAATCGCGGGATGGGCAGATAACTGGTACGCATTTAACCAATTGAGTTACCTGATCACTAATAACAAAAAAATTAAAACTGTTATTTCTGAAGATGGCGCAAAAAAATTAGCACATTTTTTAGATCACGGAATTACAGGAATCGCTGGAAATATCTCTCTTGGATTTTTCTTAGGGTTTGTTCCTGTCTTATTGAAGTTTGTGGGGATTCCATTGGAAGTTCGTCACGTCACTCTTTCTACCGGAGCTCTGGCCGCAGCGGTTCCAACGTTAGGGATAGAAGTACTTAGCTCACCTGAGTTTATCCGTGCAGCTATCGGGATTTTAGTTATCGGATTTTTAAATCTGTCAGTAAGTTTCCTATTAGCACTTACAGTTGCTTTTAAAGCAAAGAAAATTTCTTCTCATAGAAAAGCACTGATCTATCGATCAGTGCTTACTCGCTTCTATCAGAAACCGTTTTCGTTTTTCATTCCGAAATCTTCCACATAGGGAGGTCCCAGTAATGATTCATAAAAATGTGGGGGTGACATTTTTCCGAAAACGGCCATCATGAGCTCGTTGATATTTTCTACGAAGAAGAATTCCATTTCGTTTTTAACAACGGCCGGAGCTTCTTTCAGATCTTTCTCATTGCGCTTCGACATGATGATTTTTTTAATTCCCGCTCTATGAGCAGCAATTAATTTTTCTTTTACTCCGCCAACCGGCATAACCGCTCCACGAAGAGTAATCTCACCTGTCATCGCAAGTTTTGGATCAACCACTTTTCCTAAAACCAATGAACATAGTGCTGTGAAGATCGTAATCCCTGCACTCGGTCCGTCTTTTGGAATAGATCCACTTGGAACGTGCACGTGGAAATCTGTTTTAGAGAAATCAAAGCCTGGGACAAGTTTAGATAATTTTGATCTCACCAAACTTAAACCAATATGGGCCGATTCACTCATAACCTCACCCAGCTTACCAGTGAGCTGAATTTTTCCCGTTCCTGGCATCATCGCACTTTCTATAAAGAGGATGTCACCACCAACCGGCGTCCACGCAAGACCTGTCACAACTCCTGGAGTTGCAGTTGCCTGAGCAAGTTCATAAGTATTTTTCTCAACTCCTAAAACATCTTCTACAATTGTGTTGTCGATCACGATTTTTGCCTGATCGGCATGTTTCACAACCTGCTCACTTACACTGCGAAGAAGTTTAGCGATTTTTCTTTGAAGATCTCGCACACCTGCTTCTCTAGTGTAGTCAGCAATCACACTTTTTAAGATTTCATCATTCACTTCAACTTTATCTGTCGTTAACCCATGCTCCTTCAATTGTTTTGGAAGAAGGTGATTTTTAGCGATGTGCAGTTTTTCGTCCGAAGTGTATCCACTCAGTTGAATGATCTCCATTCTATCCAATAATGGATGTGGGATCGTATCAAGCGAGTTGGCCGTCGCCACAAAAAACACTTTCGATAAATCAAAAGGTAAATCTAAATACTGATCGGTAAAAGTTGCATTTTGTTCCGGGTCCAGGACTTCTAAAAGTGCTGCGGCCGGATCTCCTCCGTAACCTCTTCCTAATTTATCAATCTCATCCAGCATGAAAACCGGATTGTTTTCTTTAGCGCGTTTAATCCCTTCGATAATTCGCCCTGGCATGGCTCCGACATAAGTTCTTCTATGCCCTCTGACGTCTGAGTCATCTCTCACCCCACCAAGTGAAGCGCGGACAAATTTTCGACCTAAAGCTTTCGCAATACTTTGACCTAAAGAAGTTTTACCCACTCCTGGAGGCCCAACGAATAATAAAATCGATCCTTTTTTATTCGGAGAAAGCTTCATAACAGCTAGATGTTGAACAATATGTTTTTTGATTTTCTCTAAACCAAAATGCTCTTCATCTAAAACTTTCTGAGCTAAATCTAAATCCAGTTCAGATTTTGATTCTTCATTCCAAGGCAGGGATAAAATCAGCTCTACGTAATTTTTGATAACGTGAGACTCAGCATTTTGCTGCCCCATTGTTTCATAACGATTGGCCTGTTCAAGGGCCACCTTCTCAATATCTTTTGGAAGACGAGCGTCCAGGATTCTTTCTTTAAGAGTTTTTTTCTCACCTGATTCATTTGTATCCGAGTTAATTTCTCCCAACTCTTCTTTAATTGTTCGCAACTGCTCACGTAAAATGGATTCACGATAGGCCTTGCTGGTTTTTTCGGAAATTTTTAATCCCATTTCATTGTTAACTTTAATCATCTCTCGTTGCTCAACTAAAAGTTCCAACACCTTTAGAGCACGATTTTTAATGGAAGCAAGTTCTAAAATCTCCTGCTTCTTAGGGATGATTAACGGTAAATGTTGGGCGACAACATTGGTAAAAAGACCTGCGTCTTTAAAATCTTCCAATGTTCTCTTGAACGTGTCTGTCGCATTAATCGAATTTAAGATTTCTCTTGAAACTTCTTTTAACGATGTAAGAAGTGCCTTCTCTGTCGGTCCGTCGAGGTCGATAATATCGGGGACGATCTCTCCTTGCGCCGCCCATGAATTGAATGCCGATTCAAACTGAATAGATTTAGCTTGAAAACGCTCGACTGATCTAACGTAAGCAATGGACTCACCTTTCTCGTTCTTTTCAATGCGTTCCACAATACAAAGAGTTCCGACTGTGTAGAAGTCTGAAGACTTAATATTGTCGATTTCTGCGCCCTCTTTTAGTGACAGAGCGACGAATCGCCTCTCTTTGTCATTATCAATGGCGCGATGAAGTGCGTTCAATCCGACCGGCTTTGAGACTAACACTGGAAGTGCAACATCTGGGAAAAGCACGGTGTTCTTAAGCACTAGGGTTGGTAAAAATTGTTCGCTCGTAATTGTATGTGTTGTTTTCATATTTATAAGGTGAGGGCGTCTTAAAATTCGTCAAGGGTGCTTCTTTTTAATTTATTATTGTTATGCGTTTTGGTAAGGTACTTTCATGAAAACAATACTTAAAATCGCCTTCATTTTCCTAGCAATTACAGCGGTATCTGCACTTCTTTACAACTATACAAACGTTGAATTTGGTAAGGGTGAATACTTCGATAAACACGGCTGGATCTTTTTATTTTCAGTTGCACTCTTCCCACGTTTAACTCTGTTAGTATCAGGTTTGTTAGTAGGTTCAATTCAACTTGGTGGCCTAATTTGGTGGGCAGGATTTTTCTTTGCTCCAAGAATTTTAGTTGCGTGTCTAGCAACAGTTTCTTACTGGCACAACAACCCAGTATTAGTCATCATCAGCTGGCTAATTGCTCTTAGTGGTGAGTCTTCAGAAAAATTTGTTATTACAAAACGTATGACGACACCAAAAAAATATGATCAAGGATTTAGCGGATCTACAATTGAAGCTGAGTACAGGGTAAAAGATTAATGAGCACATACACAATCAATCTTAAGTGGAAACAAACTAGTTCAGATTTTTCTTACGAAAAATACAATCGTGATCACTCAATTGCTTTTAGCGGGAATCAATCACTAAAGAATTCTGCTTCACCTGAGTATTTTGGTAACTCTGATATGAGTAACCCGGAAGAACTACTGGCCAGTGCACTCGCAAGTTGTCATATGCTGACATTCTTAGCAATCGCCTCTAAAAGCGGCTACAACGTTGAAAGCTACAACTGTAAAGCAGAAGCTGTACTAGGCAAAAATGACGATGGTAAAATGAGTGTAACAGAAATCACACTTACGCCAGAAATCGTTTATAATGGGGATAAGCGCCCGACAGACGATCAATTAAAAAGTTTACATGAGAAAGCTCATAAGAACTGCTTTATTGCTCAATCGCTTAAAACAAAAGTTAACGTATTATAATTTTCTTTAGGAGATAGTTGTGAATCAACTAGCAAATTTTTCTTACGATCCAGCAAAATGCTCACTAGCGACTTCGCTCTTTAAAGCACTACAAACAATTGAATCAGCAATTCCAGCTGAGCTTACGGTTGTAGATTTTTTTAAAACTCTTGAGCAGCCACCTGAAAAATCTTTAGGAGATTACGCTCTTCCTTGTTTTAAGTTTGCCAAGGCCATTAAGAAAAACCCTAATGAAGTGGCCACTGAATTAAAGAGACTTTTAGATGAAGAGAAAAACCCATGGGTTGAATCTGTCGTTTTAAAAGGTGCTTTTTTAAATATCTTCACTAATCAAAAAGAAGTCGCAAAAGCTCTTGTTCCAACTTTAGTGAATGGTTCAGGGTTTAATATTTTAAAATCAAACCCAGATCACAACAAAACAAAAGTTATGATCGAGTTCTCTCAACCTAACACTCACAAAGAGTTTCACGTAGGTCACGGCCGTAACGTTTGTCTTGGAGACAGTATCTGCCGTATTTTCACTTACAATGGATACAAAGTTATCGGTGCTAACTACATCGGTGACGAAGGAACTCACATTGCAAAATGTCTTTGGGGTGTAGAAAACTACAAAGGGTCTGACAAAATTGAAGACCAAACAAACAAAGCTGAATGGCTTGGTCAACGCTACGTTGAAGCTAACAATAAACTTAAAGATGCTGAAGCTGCCGATAAAGAAAACGGCACGACAGTTTTTGAAACTTATAAAGCAGAAGTGGGCACAATCTTAAAAGCGATTGAGAGCAAATCAGGAAAGTATTACGAAACATGGAAAGTGACTCGTCAATACTGCCTAGACGATTTCAACAGAATCTATAAATGGTTAGACGTGAAGTTTGATCACTTCTTCTACGAGTCTGAAGTAAGCGAAGCTTCTCAGGCCATCGTTGATGAATATATGAAAAAAGGTTTATTCGTTGTTGATGACGGTGCCGTTGGATTTGATATGACTGATAAGAAGCTTGGCTTCTTCATGGCAAGAAAATCAAATGGAACAACTCCATACATTACAAAAGACTTAGCGTTAGCAAAAGTTAAGTTTAACGACTTCGACATCGATAGATCTATCTACGTTGTTGGTAGCGAGCAAAACTTCCACTTCAAACAATTATTCTACGCTCTAGAAAAAATGGGATTCCCTCAAGCTCCTCAGTGTTACCACTTATCTTATGGAATGGTTGTTCGCCCTGATGGAAAGATGTCATCTCGTGCTGGTAACTCTTTTACTTTCTTCCAATTGATCGATCTGGTTATCGCAGAAATCAATACGTACCTTGAAAAATACAGCACTGAATGGTCGAAAGAACAAAGAGAAGACACTGCTCACAAGCTTGCAGTTGGAGCGATTAAATACGGAATGCTTCAAGCAGACCCAAATAAAGAAATCGTTTTTGACCCGAAAGAATGGGTTTCATTTGAAGGAAACTCAGGGCCGTACTTAATGTACAGTTACGCGAGAACTCAGTCGATTTTAAGAAAAGCTACTGAACAAGGATTAAAAGGAAGCTTAACTCACTTGGATCTGTTAACTCACGAATCAGAACGTGATTTAATGAGACACTTATACGACTTCAATAAAATTACAATCAATGCATGTGACAACTACCGTCCATCAACGATTGCAAATCACTTATTTTTTACTTGTAAGGCGTATAACCGTTTTTACACTGAAGTTTCTGTTATGAAGGCAGAGACTGAAGAGTTACGTTCAGCTCGCTTAAGCCTGCTTCAGGCCTTTGGTGATACGCTAAAAACAGGGTTATACCTTCTTGGTATTACGCCTCCAGAAAAAATGTAGAAAAAGTCAGGCAGCAAAGCTTCAGCTTGCTGCCATTATATCAACGATGGAATTATACCTATGACTTTTTTTTATTTTTTAATTTTCATTATAAATATTATTGGTCTTTGGAAGATTTTTGAAAAAGCTGGGTACCCTGGTTGGTCTGCTCTTATTCCACTCTACAACATCTATATTTTAGTAAGGATGCTGGATTTACCGGCGCTTTTTATTCTTTTTTATTTTATCCCGGTTATCAATCTTATGGCCCATGCATACACTTGCTTTAAGCTTGCTCAATGCTTCGACAAAGGACTCATCTACACGGCAGGGATATTTTTCATGCCTTTTCTTTTCGTTCCGATATTAGGGTTTGGAAAGTCGCAGTTCACAGGAATTCCGTTAAGGATGATGTCACTTTAGTTACATTGAACAATAGCTATCTTTATCTTCTGCTTTATCTTTTAAGAGTTTTTTAATTGCTGGCTGAGAAAAATAAATCTTCTCCTGGCGTAAATCATTGGCAGGATAAGAACTTCCTTCCATTAAAGATTTCTCTTCACACAGATCCAGTCTTAGCTTACTAACATCCAAATTTTTATGGCGAGAAATTACTTCAGCGGAAAACCAGTCTGCAAATGTTTCCGGCAATTGATCGGCCTGAACACCTGCTGGAGGATACACCATTTTATTACATGTAGGATTAGCTTTTAGGGCCACAACCAGTTCTGCAGTAATTCGCCCTGCTTTATTATAGGCTTCAAGCTTGCTATCGTCGCGCGTTTTAGCGCCGACACTTTTATCTGATCTCAAGCATTGTCCGACTTTTTCAAAAGGCCATACACCGTCATAAAAAGCACTCCAACGGCAAGAATCAAATGAATGGCCAATTTCATGAGCAAAGACCGCCATGAGAGTTTGGTCATTGGAATACGAAAGAGAATTTAATCCAATATTGATCTCATTAGAAATCGGATCATAAGCAATTCCCCAGTCTATTAAATCAAGAGGGATAGAATTATTACGTGCTGTTTTTAAATTGGAAGGCCAGTAAAGCTTAATGGATTTTATCTTTTCAATGAGGGCCTTATTCTGCGCCAATTTCATCTCAGTGATCGTTTCAATCGCAAGAGTTTTGGTTGCAGAAAAATCTTTTTCCACTTGCTCTTTAAACTTTTTATCAAAGTTTTTTGCCAACATCCCATCAACGAGTTTTTCAATCTCGGCATCTATCTGAGCATCCCCTTGCGGATACTTCATAAGTAAAAAACTTCTGGTAAAATACTGGCGCCATGACCTGGCGATTTCTTCTTCTGTCTTGCCCTTAAAATTTCCTTTTTTATACCAACTATCGATAAAAGGACTTTTGGCCTCGATCAATTTTAAGATCATGCGGTCTGCGTGAGTCGCGATGGTCTTACTATTAGCAAAGACATCTATTTTTTGATCGATGTCTTTTTTCATTTCCAGGTATTTTGTCGGAGGTGCATATCCCTGGCAAAAAGAAGCCGCAGAAGCATGAGAGAAATAGAGCCCGAATATAAAAATTGTTATATTTTTCATTTAGGCATCTATAGAAATAATTTCGTAATTTTTCTTCTTCATCGAAGTTAAACTCTCTGGAAGATTCTCAATAATCGATTCTTCAAGCGCACTAATAATTTTTTCCTTCAAGAAAATTCTATTGTGAACCAGTGAAACTTCTCTGGTTGGAATAGGCGACTGAAACTCACGAACATGGGTCATGTCTTCTTTAGAAAGATTCAGCACGGCCAATTGAGGCAATAGCGTATACCCGCTACTGTTTAAAACCATATTCTTTAACGTTTCAAGGTTTCCACTTTCAAACTTCAAATTGTCATGAAGACCATTATCACGTGAAAGCTTACATAAATTTAAAACCTGCTGTCTGAAACAATGCCCTTCATTTAAAAGCCACACATCAGATGTATCAAGATCTTTATCTTTAACCTTAGCTTTCTTTAAAAGATGGTGGTCTGTCGAAGCAAAAACCGAAAAAGGCTCGTGAAATAAAACGCGTTCAATAAAGTTTTCACCTTGAATAGGTGTCACTAAAAGACCTGCATCAATTTCGTCTCTACCTAAAAGTTCGATAATATCTTCAGTCTTAAACTCTTCAATCGTTAAAATAACATCTGGGTATTTTTCAACAAAGGCCCCGGCAAAAAGTGGGATCACGTAAGGAGCAAGTGTCGGAATAACAGCAAGCCTGAACTCCCCTCTTACTTCACCTTTATTGGCATCAATAATTGAAAAGATTTTTTTATACTCACGAAGCACAGAACGCGCTTGAGTGATAATTTGTGTTCCTTCCTCGGTCGGAAGAATGGGATTTTTTGAGCGGTCAAATAAAACCACGCCCAACTCTTCCTCAGCTTTTTGAAGCTGCATACTCAAAGTAGGTTGGGTCACATTGCAGGCCTTAGCGGCCTTTCCAAAGTGACGGTATTTATCTACGGCGAGAACATATTCTAGTTGTGTAATAGTCATAGATTTATTCTATCGAAAATAAATCGCGATGGCCACCAGGCAGATAAACATTAGAAAGAACGAACGCAGCCACTTACGATCGCTGGTCACAAGATCGTAACCAAAATAAAAGCTCTTATTAGGATTTAAACCTCTGGTCACCAACGAAAGGGCCCCTCGCTGAGAATGCCTGATGGCAAAAACCAAAAGTGGAAATAAGACAAAAATTCTATCCCACCATCCGAGTCCTCTGAACTTTGCTGAAAGTCTGATGCGATCAAACTCTTCTTTAAAAAGTAAGATTGAATTTAAGGCAATTAAAAGTGGATAACCCATAACCACCTTAAGTCCCTTATGGATAATTAAATACAAAATCACTTTTGTATAGATGATGGCGTAAGTTGAGCACATTGAAACTAAGGACAGCATAAAAAGGCGGGCGAAATTAATCAAACCATTCATCAGTGCTGCTTTATAAAAAGTGAACTGCCCCAGAGTTATTTGCTCTCCGACTTTGAGTTTTTCGCCTGGATATAAAAGATTTAAAAATAAAAAAACCGAAGCAAAAATCAAGGCGTAGGCCATGAGTCTGAACAGCACCTTATTAGTCAGCCCATTTTTCTTATAAAGAAAAAGCAGGAAGCTTGCCATCAAAAAATTAAGAGGCAAAGTTGTTGAGGCCAGTAAAAAAATCAAACCAAAACCACTCATGATTAACAGGTACCATGAATGAATGTATTCTTTTTTCCCTTCAAGAAATTTCATTCAAACTCCCCGACTTTAAAACAAAGACACGATCAGCTGTTTCTTTAATAAAGGCATCATCGTGGGAGATAAAAACCTGAATAAGACCAAGTTTTTTAAGTTCTCTCATCAGTTGAGAAATTTCTTTAATAGATCTTTGATCTTGACCAAAAGTGGGCTCATCAAAAAGTAGTAGACTCTTACCTAAAAAAACTGTCATTAAAATAGATAACCTTCTTTTCTCCCCTTCAGATAATAAAAAAGGAGATTTATCCAGGTTGATTTCATGAAAAAATCTCTTAAGGATGGCCTCTTTTAATTCTAGCGAAGCAATATGCTTAAAACTTTGTTTTAACTCTTCAGCGATAGTGTCATAGAAAAAATGTGATTCCGGATTTTGAAAGATGAATCCAACGTTGGGGAAAATCTTCTTATTCACAAATTTCTTTTTTCCCATCTCCAGAGTAACGTTGCCTGTTGTTGGATTCATAATTCCAGCAAGGAGTTTAAACAGAGTACTCTTCCCTGTCCCATTTTTTCCTTTAATGGCGATAATCTCACCTGCCTTAAAATGAGTGTTCAGGTTTTCCAACAACGAAGTCTTCTTCACATAAGAAAAGCTCATATTACTCATTTTTAACTGCAGCTCAGAAAATCTAGGAATAGCAATTTCTTCCAACCCAAAACTCTCCTGGGCCTTTACCTCAGAAAACTTTAAATCAGCTCTCGGTGAAATTTTTCCATCAATAGACACTTCAATTACACGAGTAACAATATCCTTAATTTCTTCAATATGATGATCGACAATAATAACCAGTCGATTCCCTCTGATCGTATTTAAAAAATGATAAAAGTCGGCACGGGCCTCTGGATCTAAAAAGGCAGTAGGCTCATCCAAAAGTAAAACTTCTGGATTAATGGCCAAAAGTGATGCCAATACCAATTTCTGACATTCACCATTGGAAAGCTGAGAGTTTTGTTTTCCCCAGACATTTTTTAAATTAAAGAGTTCTTCAAATTTCTCTCTGGAAGCATTCATTTCCTGATGGGTGAAATTAAAGTTTTCCATTGAAAATAAAAACTCTTCTTCAGGAGTTGGGTAAATAAGCTGACTAAATGGATTTTGAAAAAGATAAAGAATCTTTTTTAAATTATCCTGAAAGTTACTTCCACTTAATGGTTTCCCATGAAAAGTGACTTCTCCTTCCAGCACGCCACTCGAATACTCGGGAATAATCCCTTTAAGAATCTTTAAAAGTGTCGTCTTCCCTCCACCAGAAGGGCCAACGATTGCCACCAGCTCATTTTTATCAAACGAGAGTGTTTCTTCTAAAAATATATTTTTAGTTTTTCCACTTTTATTAAATGAATAAGAAAATGGTCGAAGTTTATACATCGCTATCTTTAGCAATTAAAAATTGATCCAAAATTCCCAGGCGAACCAGTCGTTTTCCTAAAAGATAACTCAGGACTCCTGCGAAAAAGACTGAAGAAACAATGAACGATGATAATTGTAAAAAATTAAATCCTAAACTTAGAGAACCGTAATCGTAAAAGAAATAATCAAGCGTATAACTGCATAATGCAGATAAAGCTGCTGCTACCATCAGCACTGCCAAATTCCACTTACGGTAAGCAAAAATAAAAAAGATAATTTCAGCCCCTAAACCTTGAACCAATCCCCAAACCACTGACATTAATCCCCAGCGAGTTAAAAGACTTTCAACAAAAGCGGCCATAAGAGACGCAATAATAGCGATCCCCGGCTTCCTGATGATATGAGGGACAAAAACAGACGCTAGTATCCAGAACCCTGCGACTAAATAACTTAACCCCGAAACTTTCAAAAAAGGCTTGGCTAAATCATAAACAAAAGTCCATCCCCAGAATGCGACACCCAATGCCACAGCGAGCACTAATGTAAGAACGATCTCAAAAATAGTAATGGATTTAAACGAAGACACAGTACGCGCGATAATAGACATATTTCTCCTTTCCTACGCGGGCATTATCCCGGTCAGGTTCGAGGGTATTTCTCAGGCCAAAATCTTCTGACCACCCCTAGGTTTAGTATTGGTTTCAATATACCAAAAAGTAGACATATAGCAATGAAAATTGGTCTCAATTTTCTTTGCATACCGGTGCCAAAAAGCATACCCTACTCGGGTCGTAAATATTCCATTAAACAAAAGGATTGACCGTGAGTAATCAACGAAATGATCGCACAGAACGTAATGATGCGGACGAAAAAAGACAACAGGCCCTGGACTACCATTCAGACGGCCGCCCCGGTAAGATTGAAGTAATCTCTACCAAACCAACAATGACTTCTTATGACTTAACTAAAGCTTACTCTCCAGGAGTTGCTTGGCCATGTCTTGAGATTGCTCGTGACCCTGAACTTGCCTACAAGTACACAGCAAAAGGAAACTTAGTTGGAGTTATCTCTAACGGTACAGCTGTTCTTGGATTAGGTAACATCGGAGCTGTTGCAGGGAAACCTGTAATGGAAGGAAAAGGACTATTATTCAAACGTTTTGCGGACATCGACGTTTTCGACATCGAAGTTAACGAAATGACAGTTGAAGGAATGGTTAAAATCGTTTCAAGCCTGGAGCCAACATTCGGTGGGATCAACCTTGAAGACATTAAAGCTCCTGAGTGTTTTGAAATCGAAACTCAGTTAATTGAAAAAATGCAAATCCCGGTTTTCCACGATGACCAGCACGGTACAGCGATTATCGCTTCTGCTGCTTTGTTAAACGCTCTGGAAATCACTGGTCGCGATATTAAGAAAACAAAAGTTGCTGTTTCAGGTGCTGGAGCTGCAGCTATCTCTTGTGCAAAATTATTTTTCGAACTTGGACTTCCAAAAGAAAACTTAATTATGTGTGATTCTAACGGAGCGATCTACAAAGGTCGTAAAGAAGGAATGAACAAGTACAAAGACGATTTCGCAGTAGAAACTAAAGCTCGCACACTAGGCGACGCGATGGTTGGTTGCGATGTTTTCATCGGCTGTTCTGCAAGAGGACTAGTGACTCAGCAGATGGTTAAAGACATGGCAAAAAATCCCATCATCTTCGCTATGGCAAACCCTGAACCGGAAATTTACCCGGCAGAAGTTCACGCTGTTCGCGACGACGCTATTATGGCAACAGGAAGATCAGACTTCCCTAACCAGGTTAACAACGTTCTAGGATTCCCGTTCATCTTCAGAGGTGCATTGGATGTTAGAGCTAAGAAGATCAACGTTGAAATGAAGCTTGCTGCTGTTTATGCCCTGGCAAGCCTTGCAAAGGAAGAAGTTCCTGAAGAAGTAAAAATGGCATACGGTGGGGAAGATTTTAAATTTGGTAAGAACTACCTGATCCCAAAACCTTTCGACCCAAGAGTTCTTGTGCGCGTAACTCCGGCCGTTGCTAAAGCTGCGATGGATTCAGGTGTTGCAAGAATTGAAATTCCAGATCTTCACGTATACGCCCGCGCCCTTGAAGGACGCATGGGTAACACTGCTGGATTCATGAAGTCTCTTCGTGATCGTCTAAGCACATATGTTAACAAGTCTGGTAAAAAAGTAAGAGTGGTATTCGCTGAAGGAACAAACACTCGTATTCTTCAAGCTGTTAAACAACTTATTGAAGAAGATAAAATCGAGCCAATTCTTCTTGGAAGAAAAAAAGCTATTCACAAAAAAATGGATATGCTTGGTCTTGAAAAATACAAAGACGATGTTCGTACAATTAATCCAAGAAAACATGAAGAATTCGAAAACTACGTTCGTATGTACTCAAAAGACAGACAAAGAAGTGGTGTATCGGTTTACCATGCTGAAGAGCTTATGAGCCACCAGAACTATTTCGGTTCAATGATGGTTAAGCACGGATTAGCTGACGCTGTTATCGCAGGTCCAACATTAAACTACGCTGACTGCTTCCCTCCTCTAATGCACGTATTAGGCACACAAGAGAAAAAATCTGCTGCCGGTATTTTCATTATGAGCTTCAAGAACCGCGTTCTGTTTTTTGCAGACTGTGCTGTTCAGATCGAGCCAACTGCTGATCAATTATGTGAAACAGCAGCAGGTACAGCTGAGCTATTTAGAAAACTCATGAAGCGCGAACCACGTATCGCCTTCCTAAGTTTCTCTAACTTCGGATCAAATGATTCAGAAAAAGCAAAACTAGTAAGAAAGGCCGTTCAATTAACAAAAACTCGCTACCCTAACCTTCTTGTAGATGGTGAAATGCAAGCGGACGTTGCCGTTAACAAAGGTCTAATGGACAAGCTATTTAGCTTCTCTACACTAGATGGCCCTACAGACATCCTGATCTTCCCAGAGCTAAACTCTGCTAACATCAGTTACAAGCTTCTTTCTCAACTTGGAAATGCTAACGCTATCGGGCCGATTCTTCTTCCGATGAACGCACCAGCTAACATTATCCCAAGAACAGCAAGCGTTACTGAGATTGTGAACATGTCTGTGCTTTCAGCGCTACTATCTGACAAAAAAATGAGTACAAAAGAATAGTTAAAATGGAAAACGCGGAACTTTTAAAGAGTTCCGCTTTACCAAAAGGATTTTAAATGAGTAAAATTATTGTGAACACAGATTTGGCACCAGCTGCAGTAGGAACCTACTCACAAGGCGTGGCCGTTAATGGAACTTATTATTTCTCAGGACAAATTGGAATCGATCCCAAGACAAACAACCTTGTTGAAGGATTTGGCCCTCAGCTAGCTCAGGTCATGAGAAACATCGATGGATTATTAACGTCTCAGGGTTTAACTCGCGAGAACATTGTTAAGACTTCAATCTTTTTAACTGACCTTGGAAACTTCTCTGCTGTTAATGATGCTTATGTTGAATTCTTCAAAGCACCATACCCAGCTAGAAGCACAGTTGAAGTACCAAAATTACCAAAAGGCGCAGTCGTTGAGATCGAAGTCATCGCAGCGAAATAGAACATGATTTTAAAAAGCAAATACGTATTCGAATCTAAAGGCACAAGAATGTACCGTCACTTTTTAAGTGCGGTCATCATTCTTGTGTCCGTTTTTCTTTGTTACACTTTCGTCTGCGCGATCCTTTTACTAGACGCCAGAAACGAAGGTAAAAACTCGAAATCGACTTTTGTTCAAACCCCACCTGATTTAGTTGTCGTTTTCACCGGTGCTCAAGGCCGTATTGAATACGCTGTTAAAACGGCCCAAGAATTTAGACAACCAAATGTTTTCATCACTGGTGTTCACGAAAAAAATTCAGTTAAAACGATTATGAACCCCATTGTTTCAGCTGATCCAACTGAATCAACTGATCATATCGAACTCGATTACACTGCAAGAAACACAGTCGAGAACGTTGTTTCTACTTTAAAGTACCTTCGATCAAACCGAGGCTTAAATAAGATCCTGGTTGTCTCTAGCGACTACCATATCATGCGCATAAAAATGATCTTTGATACTCTTATCCGTGAAGATGAAAAATTTGAAATATTCTTTGCTCCTGTTCCGTCAAATTACCTGAGCCTTAGAAACATTAAAATTCTCTACACGGAAGTCTTTAAACTTGTCCGTACAAAGCTATTTTTAATCTACTGGGACCAGCAGTCGCCAATCGGAAATTTCTACTAATTAAATGATGTAATGATATGAAGATCGTACGCTCTACTAGAGAGCGTACGGCCATACTTAGACTCTGGTTACAGAGATAACTTCTTCTAGAGATTCAATCGCACTAATTGTCTTTAAAAGCTCACTGTAGTCCTTAACCTCAACTTCAAAGATAAAACTACCTTTACGGTCCGGCATAGACTTAGCAAGCGCTGAACGAATGTTAATACCAACATTGTTAATCGTTTTTGAAATTAGGGATAGAATCCCTGGCTTATCCTGAGTTGTAACCCTCACGCTAACTGGGTGAGTAAAACTAAACCCTTTATTCCAAGAAACCTTAATCGTTCTAATAAGCGTCTCAGCATCAACTCTATTACAGTGAGAAGTATGAACAGTAATCCCTCTCCCTCTCGTAATAAACCCAACAATACTGTCTCCCGGAATCGGGTTACAACAACGGGCCATACGAACCATAACATCGCTCATACCATCAACGATAATCGCATTGTCAGATTGAGACTTCTTTCTCACGTTCTTCGTCATCTTATCTGAGTAAGACTCAATATCAGAAATCTTCTCACCAAGATCTTTCACTTCAAGCTTTGCGGCCGCTTCTTTCAATGAAGGAATATACTCGACGATACTCTTAGCTGTATATTTTCCAGAACCAACAAGTACGCACAACTCTTCTTCATCAATAATATGAAGTTCATCGAACATAACTTTAAATTCGTTGTTCTTTTTTAAGTTCTTAATGCTCGTTCCAAAAACTTTAAAGGCCTTGTCGAGAATCTCTCTTCCCAGCTCTCTGTTTTCGTCACGCTCAATTTTAAGCAACCACTGCTTAATTTTACTGCGGGCCTTAGATGACTTCGCGATATTCAACCAGTCTTTCGACGGCGTCTGAGTTTTGCTGGTTAAAATTTCAACCGAGTCACCCGACTTTAAAATGTGTCTTAATGGAACGATCTTTCCATTGATCTTAGCGCCTACACAATGATTCCCGACTTCAGTATGGATTTCATAGGCAAAATCAAGTGGAGTTGAGCCGTACTTTAACTCTCTCACGTCACCGTTTGGAGTGAAGACAAAAACCCCATCAAGGTCCAGATCGTTTTTAATAACGTCTAGGAACTCGCGAGTGTTGTCTGTATTTTTATTGTACTCAAGAAGCTCCTGAACCCAATCAAGTTTCGGTGCTGTTTTTCCAGCGAGACCTTCTTTATATTTCCAGTGAGCAGCAACCCCTGCTTCAGCAACTTCATCCATCTCATTTGTTCTGATTTGGATTTCAATACGCTCAGCTTTTGGCCCCATAATCGTTGTATGGAGAGACTGGTAATTGTTGACCTTAGGAATAGCAATGTAATCCTTAAAGCGCCCAGGAATTGGTGTATAAGACGAGTGGATAATCCCCAGTGCCTTATAACATTCAGTGATATTTCCAACGATGATTCTAAAGGCCAGTAAATCCTGAACCTGCTCGAAATCAACTCCTCTGGAAGTCATTTTTTTATAAATAGAATAGAAATGCTTCGGGCGACCTTTAACTTCGGCGTGCAGAGAGTACTCAAGAAGCTTTTCTTTAATGTTACCAATAACATCTCTGATATAAGTGTCGCGTTCCGATTTTTTCATCGAAACTTTTTCAGCTAAACGGTAATAGATTTCCGGCTTTAAAAATCTTAAGCATAAATCTTCAAGATCAGACTTAACTGAGTTGATCCCGAGACGGCTTGCCAGTGGAACGTAGATATCCAGTGTTTCTTGGGCAATTTTCTTTTGCTTTTCATCTGAAACATATTGAAGAGTACGCATGTTGTGCATACGATCTGCAAGCTTAACGATAATAACACGAAGATCTTTCGCCATCGCCACAACCATTTTACGGAAGTTTTCGATTTGCGATTCTTCTTTTGTTTTGAATTTAATTTTTCCGATCTTAGTTAAACCTACAACCAGATCAGCAACACCTTGATTGAATTCTTTTTCGATCTCCTGAGGTGTGACATTACAGTCTTCAACAACATCGTGAAGAAGTCCTGCCATGATCGTATCTAGGTCCATGTGTAGTTTAATAAGAGTTGCGGCCACGTTCATCGGGTGAATGATATAGTCTTCCCCAGAACTTCTCTTTTGTCCGGTGTGAGCTTTTTCTGCAAACAGGTAGGCTTTTCTCAGCATAGTAAAGTCAGCGTCGGGATAGTAGGCCTCTACTCTCCTGACTAAATCATCTACTGTAAGGTCGCGCTCATGTGAAAAATCTAAACTTTCTTGCATTACCTGGCTCTATCCGTGAAGGATCTTTTGAGTGATTTCTTTTAGCCTGCTATAGGCATTTTCGATATCGTCGTTATAAATTAAAAAATCAAAGTCTTCTTTTCTTAATAATTCTTTTCTAGCATTCATCAAACGAAGATTAATCACCTGAGTGTTTTCAGTTCCACGATGGCGCAGTCTCTTTTCAAGTTCCTCAACCGAAGGCGGAGAAATGAAGATGACGTTTGCTATATCCTGAAAGTGAAGCTTCATTGAGTCTGTTCCCTGAACATCCAGGTCAAACAACACGTGCTTGCCTTCTTTTAAACAAGTCTCAACGAACTCTTTTGAAGTCCCGTAAAAATTCCCGTGAACTTCGGCCCATTCAAGAAAATCGTTATTGTCTCTTTTAGCTATGAACTCTTCTCGTGAAATAAAAAAATAACTTAAGCCGTGGACTTCTCCAGGTCTTTGGGGACGTGTTGTGTACGAAACCGACTCAACGATAGACGGAAAATCGACTTTCAATCTTTTGATCATAGTCGACTTACCCGTTCCAGACGGGGCCACGATAACAATTAATTTTCCAGTGAAATCTTCCTTATTCAATATTCAACCCTTGCTCACGCATTTTTTCTAACTGAAGTTTCATCTGCACAACAGAGTCTGAAATCTCCTTCATAGTTGACTTTGATCCTATGGTATTAGTCTCACGTCCTAACTCTTGAACTAAGAAATCAATCTGTCTTCCAACGTCGTTACTTGATTTTAAAAGATTTTCAAATTTTTCCAAGTGGGAATGAATACGGTTAATCTCTTCATGGATATCGATCTTCTCTAAATAGAAAACCACTTCCTGAAGGAGCCTGCTCTGATCTACGTTCACCAGCGCCTTGTACTCTTCCACTCTTTTCTTTAATTTCTCTTCAACGTTGCTTTTGAAGTGTTCGGCATTTTTCTCAACTACTTTAAATTGAGTTTTATAATTATCTAAATGTTTCTCTAAAACCTTGATTAGCTTCTCGCCTTCAGCTTCGCGAGACTTCTTAAGCTCCACTACCGCGGCCTTGAATGAACTAAACAATAATTCACTTAAGTCACCTTGATTGACTTCATCCTGCTCGATTAGAAACTCTGAACGCAGAAGATCCGTCATCGAAAGAGTTGGTGTCACTCCTTCTGCTTTAATCATGCCTGCTACTTTTTGAATAAACTGAGAAACTTTCTTTTCATCAAGATCGTCGAAGCGGTTTTTATTTTCAGCGCGCTTTACGTTTACATAAACATCAAAGCTTCCGCGAGAGAACGTGTCCGTCATTTCTTTTTTCAACTCAATTTCGTGTGAGTTTAGTGTCGACGGCATTTTAAAACGAATGTCTTTAAAACGATTGTTCACACTCTTCATCTCAACTGAAACAATGAAATTTTCTGACTGAGATACTGACTGACCGAAACCGGTCATAGATTGAGCTGTCATTGGGACCTCGGGCTAAATTTTGGGATTAAAATCTAGCCCGGAGAATATTACTTTTTGCTTTAGAGATCAAGGGCCCAGCCCTGTACTTTTCCACCTTCAAAATAAACCTGACGGACGTTCCCATCCTCTCTGAAAGACCAGCGTTCATTTTGATTTGCAGGGTTACCTGCAATCTCTACGCGAGAAGGCTTTCCCCACATTTCCACCACTTCATTTTTATCCATACCAAGAAACAATTCTCCACTATGAATTGAACGTTTCTGAACCATATTTCTTCCGCGTTCCATGTCATCTTTCAGGTCTGCTTTCTTAGTAGAGATGTAAGAACTACGGTCAAAACCATCTAGGCTTAAATAATAAAGTTTATCAGAATTGGTCTGCAGAAATTTTTTATCCATCGCGTACTTTTCTTTTTCTTCTTCAGTCATCGCATCTTCTTTCTGAATAAGCTCCTGCTCGATAGAAGCTGCTTCTTTATTCAAGCGCATAGCTCGCTCACTTGAAGGAGTTCGACTCATTAGCTCTTCTCTTCCAATGCGAACATCTCCTGTATCTCCAGAAACAACAGGAAAATCTCTTCCTGGCGAGTACATACTTTCTCTTTCCATTTCATCAATAAAGCTTCTATCGGGAAGCATTAAGGCGCAGCTTGATGTAAGGGCCACAGTCCCCACCAATAAAATTGCTTTGAATGTCATATTCTTCATAATCGTTACTCCTGATCGATTTTTCTCCAAAAGAGTTGCCTCTTCCTGAGTCATTTATCGACAAAATGAAGCCTTTTCAGGAGAAAAGCCCCCTCGGATTTATCAGTCAGGCAAAAGCTGCATTTCCCGACTCTCCATGTCGGCCAATCCAAATTGAGTCCTAAATTAAAAACAAAAGACTCCGATAGGTCTTTATAGAGGAGTCCTGTTTTGAAATTTTTAATTAAAATTGAAGAGGCCATTGATAATCTTATTTTGAACTTCATTGAAAAAATGAAGCATGCCACTCCACACTCTTTTTATGCGGCCGTGGATTGGGTTAAGCATTCTCCTCAGCTTGTTAAAAAACAAATCAAGATTTACCAGCCTAAAGTCCGCGTTTTCTTTTTAAAGTTTATTGGTTACATTCAGCACTATACGACGATCATCAAAGGCCAGTTCGTTAGAGTGATGATTTACTTAAAGTCCGATGAGTTTAAACAAAGAAATAAACTAGAGTTAGCACTCTCTCCTATTAAAAAATTTAAGACTGATCCCGTTCGTGCCTTCAGTGTTTTACTAGTCACTTGCTTGTTAGGATCGACGACATATTTTATCTATCTTAACACTTCAAAAATTATCACTGGAACAAAAGCATTAAGAGCTCCAGCTTCAACTGCTGAGTTAGAAGAACCCATTCTTGAATTCAAAAAAATTAAATATGAAGTTTTAGGTAAAGACATTTATCTGGATGTCATCATTACGGCCCAGTCCCTTGAAGACCGCGATAAATTAATTCCTATGGAACATGAAATTGAAGAGCATCTTGCCGGTGTCCATGTGGCCGCTGCCCAATTGCCACTTACCAAAGAAGATATGCATGCGATTGAAACCAACATGCTTTCAAAGATTGCCGGACCTCGAATTAAATCTGTCGAAGTTAAGCAAGTTTTAGAAGGCCGTCCAAAATACTTCATGCAAGTTGATAAAATGGTCATGATTAAAGATCTTAACCTTCAACTTTTTCTTGAAGACACAAAAAGAAACCGTCAAGTGTATCTAGACTTCACCGCCTTAGCTAATAACCGCAATGTCATTTTATTTTTAAAAGACCATGATGTTGAAGTACGTGACTACCTCAACATGCACGTAGAGCCTGTCATCCCTCAACTTCCGATTGAAGAAGAAGGACGCCAGATCATCAAAGACAAAGTAAAACTTGAGTTGAACAACTTCTTAAAAGAAGCTCAAATAGAAGGGAAAATCTTAGAAATTTACGTGGATTACCTTATTGCTTCTTAAATCACCCGATTTTTTATTCAGATAGGCCTTCAGCGTATTTGGACATAACTCCAAAGACTTTGCTGTCTTTGAGATATTTTTATCCATCTTCAAATAGACTTTATGGCAATACTCCATTTTAATTTGCTCCAATGGCAAAATGGAATTCTCATCAACTTTATCCATATCGGACTTTCCAAATAATAACTCTTTGTCCATATCATCAAAGATAATCTTTTTGCCATCTGAAAGTATTTTCTTTTTTATCAAATGCGACAGAAGCTGGCGGATATTTCCAGGCCACAAACAAGTCATATAAAAACTTATTAACTCTTTATCTAAAACCACTACTTCTTTATTTTCAAAACTCAAACACAATTGCCTGATTCGCTCTGGCCTGTTTCTTAAACTCTCAAGATTGACTGAACATCCTGCCTGGAGGCGATAATAAAAATCTTTACGCATCTTTTTTTCTTCTACTTTCTTTAAGAGCTTTGATCCTGATGCAAAAATCATTCTGACATTGGCCGCGATGGTTGCTTCTCCACCAACAGGTCTCACTTCATAATTATCCAAGAAGAGTAAGAGCTTAGTTTGTAGATCAGTTGAAAGAGAATCAACTTCATCTAAAAATAATGTCCCTTTATGAGCTTCCAAAATCGCTCCCCTTTTTGCGTTAACCGCTCCAGTAAAGGCCCCTTTGACGTGTCCAAAAAGTTCAGACTCAATAAGCGACGGAGAAAAAGCTGATAAATTCAAATGAACAAAACGCCCATTTCTTCCACTTTCTTCATGGATCTTTTTGGCCAGAGTTGTTTTTCCCGTTCCTGTTTCACCTTCGATTAAAATTGCAATCGATGATTTTGCAACTTTTGACGAAAGGACATGTTCATCTATTATTTTAGATTCAACTCTAGGAAAATGAATGCGATTAAATCCGATATCCAGAACATCACCACGCTCTAAAAAAGCCTCAAAACAATGGATGCCATTTAAACGAAACGACTGTTGCCCCAGGCTTCTGAATAAGTAACGTGATTTATCACAATGCCCGCTGGATTGTTGGCTGACCACTAACTCCAGTTCATAGCTGCCTTCTGTTTTTCCAAAGACGGGAAGCGTGATCATCGAGCGGCTAAAATCAAATTCAAAGTTTTTTCCGCTGATAATTTTGTATTTAGTGCGATTAAGTTTAAAAGATTTTTTTCTTTCCTGAAAAATATCTAAAATGAATTCATCACTCTCTCTCACTCCGTTATGACCAATAGTTGAATCCAGATCAGGTCCGATGGTTCTGTCTTGTCTTAATGCTTCCATTTGTACTCCTTAGCTTATTTGCTCTGTAATCACGCGCTTTACAAGGCTTATGCCACCTCTTAGAGAGTGCATTTTCATAGGAGATCAGGTATAATCGGTTTTGTAATTAATCTAAGGTACATATATGAGCTATACAATCAGACCTCAAAGCGCCCAATTCTTAATGGGTATTTCAGACGTAAACCAATTCGAAGAGTGGCTGGCAAAAAACCAAAACGCAATCGGCGTGAGTTTTGTCGGACGTTCAAACGTTGGTAAATCAAGCATGATCAATGCTCTTTTTGGTGGAAAGACGGCGCGTGTTTCAAAAACTCCAGGACGCACAAGAGAAATCAATATTTTCGAATTTGAATTAAATCTAAATGGAAAGAAAACTGATATGCAGAAATTCTTCCTGATCGATTTACCAGGATACGGTCACGCTGAAGTTTCAAAAGAGATGTCAAAAAACTGGAACGAGTTGATGGGAGCTTTTTTTGCGGAAGTTTCTGAATCAATGCTTTTAGTAAATCTTCAGGATTCACGTCACCCTGATCAAGATGCTGACAGACAGTTCTACGACTTCATCAAAAGATACACTCGTAAAACAATTTTAGTATTCAACAAGATTGATAAACTAAAAACTCAAAAAGAAAGAAACGTTTTGGAAAAATTAAAACCGGTTCTTTCAAAAGACTATAAGTGGATCAGACAGATGTATTTTGCTTCTGCTGAAAGCAAAAAAGGTGTTCCTCAAATTGAAGAGGCCATCATCACTCACTTCCTGGAAGAATTGGAAATGAGAAAAACTCACGAAGAAGATCCTAATCTGGAATAAGTATTACTGTTTGTAATGCTCCAGAAAATCACCAAACTGCGACAGAGCTTGTGTCAGGTCTTCTTTTTGTGGAAGAAAGACCACTCTCAAATGATCAGGCTCTGCCCAGTTGAAAGCTCGCCCATGCACTAATAGAATCTTTTTTTCTTTTAATAAATCCAAAACTAATTTTTCATCGTCTCTTAAGTTAAATTTCTTCGCATCCAGTTTAGCAAAAGCATAAAGAGCTCCCTTGGGAGTTACTACGCTGACACCTGGAATGTTGTTAAGAAGGTCACAACAAACTTTGCGTTGAACATTTAGCCTTCCATCTCCAAGAAGATGTTTCGTGATGCCTTGAGGATTGCTAAGAGCGGCCACAATCGCATGCTGGCATGGAACGTTTGCACACAATCTCATTGAAGCGAGAATATCCAGTCCTTCAATGTACCCTTGTGCTTTTTTTACATTTCCCGACAACATCATCCATCCAACTCTGAATCCTGCTGCCAGATAAACTTTTGAAAGACCGTTAAAAGTCACAGTTAAAATATCATCTGATAAAGAAGCTGCGGCCACATGCTTTGCATCGTCGTATAAAATTTTATCGTAAATCTCATCTGAAAATAAAATTAGGTTGTGTTGACGGCATAACTCTACGACTTGTTCGATTAACTCTTTAGAATAAACGGCCCCTGTCGGATTATTAGGGTTGATGATAACGATGGCACGCGTGCGTGAATTGATTTTCTTTTTAATGTCCTCTAGATCAGGAAACCATCCCGATTGCTCGTCACAGCGGTAATGAACGGCCTTACCTCCTGTTAAATTAACAGCTGCAGTCCATAGAGGATAATCAGGTGAAGGAAGCAGAACTTCATCCCCTGTATTAAGCAGGCCCTGCATGGCCATCACAATCAATTCAGAGACGCCATTACCGATGTAGATATTCTCTGCGGAAGCACTCGCGACACCCTGCTCTTTGTGATAATTGGCAATCGCCATTCTGGCCGTTAGCAAACCTTTTGATTCGCAGTAGCCATGAGAAGAAGGAAAATTTGAAATAATACTCTGAACGATTTCATCTGGAGCATTGAAGCCAAAGGCAGCTGGATTACCAATATTAAGTTTTAAAATACGCTGACCTTGTTCTTCCAAAAGGCGGGCCTCTTTGTGAACAGCTCCACGTATATCGTAACAAACTGAATCCAACTTTCTAGACTTTGAAATATCACTCACAGAAACTCCTTTTAATAAATTTCATATACTCAGGATACCATAATAAAGTGAGTATAAAAGTGGATAAATTTTCTGGATAATTGATCCGTCTTAAGCATGATTTAAGATTGGTAAACAATGTTTATATCTCAATCTTAATTTATTCAAATCTTATAATAAATTTACATAAATGGTGATCAAGCAACACTTTACTTAATGATGGCTTCTGCCGAGAAGATAGCAACTTTATTTTTAGGAGTTCATGTGGATAATCAGAGATCGCTTATATTTAAATTAATGATATGTATTAATATCGTTTCAATCATCGTCATTTTGGCCTTGTCTGCTTCAATCATGTTCAACACGATGAAAAGCACTGACCAGATGATCACGCAAGAAATGAGTACACTAGGTAATTCGGTGACACTTACTTCTGCTGACTATGCTTGGAATTTTAATACTGAAGTTTTAACAACCATTGCTAAGCAGCTCTTGAATGACCCGAGTATTGAATCTGTTAAATATATTGATGTAAAAAATGTGGTTATCACAGAGGCCAAAAAAGAAATCAAAGATAAATCATCTTCAAACAGAAGTATCAAACTTCCTGTTATATATGAAGATAAAACGATTGCTTTCCTCGAAATGACGTACAACTTGAATAAAGTTGAAAAAGTTAAGAATGATTTCTTAAAGCTTACTTTTATGGGAATCATCATTGCTCAAATCATCATGTTCCTTGTCCTGTATTTTGTTTTAAAGAAAACGACAACTAAACTTGGTCTTATCACAGAAAAACTTCGCACTGTTTCTCAAAAAAACCAGGTGTCTTCTGAAGCCGTTCAAAAAATTTCTGAAAATGTATCATCTTCTACCCAGGAGCAAGCTTCATCTATTCAAGAAACAGTTTCAACATTAGATGAAATAACTTCAATGGTTAATACTTCAGTTGAGAGTGCACAAAACTCTTCAATCAAAGCAGATGAGTCTCTTTCGATTGCAAGTGAAGGTCAGGAAGTTGTTAAAAAAATGATTTTTTCTATGGAAGAAATTAATAAATCAAATTCAGACATCATGGAAGAAATCCACAGAAGCAATGCCCGCATTGGTGAAATTGTAAAAGTGATTAACGAAATCTCACAAAAAACGACAGTTATCAATGATATCGTTTTTCAAACAAAGCTTCTTTCTTTTAATGCTTCAGTCGAAGCAGCACGTGCAGGCGAAAATGGTAAAGGCTTCTCCGTTGTGGCCGAAGAGGTCGGAAACCTCGCCAAGATGTCAGGAACAGCTTCTAATGAAATTTCATCAATGCTTGAAGAAAGTATAGTTAAGGTAAATAGCATTATTAAAGAAACGAGTACTAACATCCAACGCCTGGTAGATATTGGAAACCAGAAAGTAAAAGATGGCGCGACTGTAGCAGATCGCTGTGGAGAAGTTCTAAACGAAGTTGTAGTCAATGCCACTATTGTTAAAAAAATGATGAATGAAGTCTCCCTTGCTTCAAAAGAGCAGGCAGAAGGTGTCAAGAACATTGCTCTGGCAATGAACCAACTGGATCAAACGACACTTAGTAATGCTGAATCTGCAAGCCACTCCTCGCAAAGTTCAAAAGAACTTTCATTACAGGCAGATGAGCTCCATAGCAACGTCCAGGAACTTGAAAGAGAGATCTTCGGAAGTATTGGTTTTATAAAAACTCATGGTCATTCTGAAACTAAACCAGCAACTGAAAATAAAAAGTCTTCCAATGTTATTGAAATAAAGAAACCAGTTGCCAAGAAACCAGCTGAGCCTAAACCAATAGCTCACAAAAAAGTTTCCGGTGAAGTGCCGTCAGCAAATGATAATAGATTTGAAGATGTATAGATTAGGAGTGACAATGAAAAAAATATTAATGGCCCTGATACTCATATTTACTCAACAAAGTTTTTCTGCTGAAACTATTAAGTTGGTTGCAGGGGAATCATTTGCTCCCCTTATGTGGAAAGATAAAGAGAGTGGTGCTCCTCGTGGTATCGCTATTGAAATTGGAAAAGCTATCCTTGAAAAGGCCGGCTACACTGTCGTAGTTGAAACTTGTCCATGGATAAGGTGTCAGGTTATTGCTGAAAATGAAGGAGCATTCATCACCGGATTTTCAACAAACGAAGAGCGCCTGAAAAAATTCGTTTTCTCTGATCCTACTATGTACGATGAAGTTGTCATTGTTACTAAAAAAGGTAAAGAATTCCCATTCATTAAGAATGAAGATTTAAAAGGAAAAAGAATTGGTTCTCAAAATGGATCAACCTTTGGATCTCGTTTTGAAGAACTTAAAAAAATCTTTAAACCTGATTTTGATCATGCCGATGTCGCGCGTGTAAAAAAAATCGATGCGGATAGAATTGAGGCCGGAATATTTTCACTTGGTCATGCCGGATTCGCCTACTCTGCGAAACTCGCAGGATTCAAGCCTGAAGACTTTACCATTCTTCCTGAGTTAATCGCCAAAGATCCAAACTACATGGCCACTGGTATGAAAACTCCAAATGCAAAAGAGAAGATGACAAGAATAAATGCTGCGATTAAGGCCCTGACGGCCGATGGTACGATTGCTAGACTTTTAAAAACGGCTTATTAAAAAATAGATCAGCAGTGGATTTTTTACTACTGCTGATCCTTTTTTTTATCTTTATCCAGATCTTCAACTTTATATTCAATACTATTAAATGGGCCTGAAAACTTAATAGAGTTCATCTTACGCTCAATTTCTTCAAGATCCTTTTTACAGGCCTTAATCGAATGTAAAAGGGCCCTCATTTTAGGTGAATCCCAATCGACTTCACCATTGTCCACACCTCTCTCCAGATGACGGCCAAGTTCTTCATAAGTATCTTTCATGTGAGTGTTGATTCTCGAGGCCATCAGCATCTTTTTACCAATGTCTGTCGTTTTCTTTATTTCTTTATGAAAATTCAAGAGCCAGAAATTAAATTTACCTTTAAGCTTCGATCTTTTCTTCATGCCGAACTCCTGAACATGAGTTTACCACCATAAGAATGCTTGTGAAGAAAGAATAATTTGATAGCATAAAAGTGTACGAGAATGTCTTCCCGAGAGGAATAGTTGGTTATATTCAAACAAAAATTTGCTACGCTTGAAAAAGTCCTTCACGATCGTTATTCGCAAGTTCGTGATCCATGGGGGCTTGAACCAAAACGTGCCATCAAGGACTTAAAAGCGATCTGGCCTTTATATAAATATTATTTCGATGTGAAACTGCATGGAAGAGAGTATGTGCAGGACAAACCTTATATGGTGGTTTCAAATCACACCGG